>NZ_PPRF01000020.1 GCF_002902145.1 Staphylococcus rostri
GAAATAATATCGTGTACATTGTTTCGGTTTTTACATAACTAGAGGAGAGGATAGGAAAATATCATTTAGTCTAAAAAATATAAAAAGAAGCGATAATCACTATATGGACTAAAGCTTCTTAATGGAATAGCTATGTGTAAATTGTCAATAACGCAATGGATTTTGGCGGGACTGTAACAGTATAAGCGCCTTCTTCAAAATCATGTTGTTGAACATTAATATGCGGACTGTTGTATTGACTCAATTTGAATTTTAAAGAGTCAGGAAAATGACTTTTATCCGTTACTGTTTGATCAATCATACTGTCAACATCACCATATTCGTTGTTTAAAACTTCTGTTGAAATCAGTAGGTTAGACTGCTCGATATTATCTGGTGTCTGAATATGGAAGTTACGCGTATATTCAGCACTGTTATAAGCAAGAACATTATAGCCATGCATAGTCCGCGTTACAACGTGTTGATCGCCATAATAACAAGCATATTTCGCAAAGTTTAACAACATAAGTCCTAAAAAGAAGTAAGTTGTTTTATTTTCAATACTGTCAAAAATTGAAATATAAGGTTTGTCACTTACGGGATGTGTAAAGCGTATTGTCGCACCAACAAGGAAATCACGACTTTTCAACGATTCTGCTAAAAAAAGCCCTTTATTGTTCAAAATACTAGGTGTATAAAACGATTCATAATTTAAGAAAATCGCTTTTTGAGTCAACTTATTTTGAGCCAGAAACTCATAAAGTGACGACTGCATTGTACTAAAAGGCACGTGTTGTTCGGTACTTTGATAATGTTCTCTCATTTTTTTAAAATCAATCGCATAAAAATCAGCGCGTAACTCTAAAATACTGTCGTCAAGTTGTTGACCGTTAATAAAAAAGTCGGTAATGTCGATGGCTTTTGAGATTTGCGTATCATAAATATCACTTTTTATACGTTTGATATCATCTGTCGACATTTTATTCGTATCTAGTAAAAATAAGACACGTCCTTTATTGTCGGTACTTGGCAAATGCTCGCTTTCAAGAAAATGTAAGTCTTCAATAATTTTAACGATGAATTGATAACTTTTGAAATCTGAGAGCTTTATCGCAATAGCCACTTGTGTTTTTAAGAGTTTTCTTAATTTGACAATACCTTCTTGTTGATAGTCGTTAATCGTTTGTTCGAAAGATTCGCTCACGTAAATATATGACTTTAACTTGTAATTTGAGAAGTTTTTATAGCGAAAGATAGGTTCATTAATAATCATGTCGATATTATCAAACGGGCCAATATCCACCAAATTGAAATATGAGAATGGGCGATCTGTAATCGAGGCATCATCAATTGTTACATGAATATCTTTTTTCTTCTCAGGTGAATCATATTTAATCTTTTTAAGTACTTCATAGTCGGATTCAAGAATGTCTAGTGGGATTGTCTTGGCTTGGATGGATAGGCTTTTATATTTCTTAGGTGTAACGCCAAGATATTTTTTAAAATGAATAATATAATTTGTCGGACTCGGATAGCTCCATATATTTGCGATAATTTTAATTTTCTTATCGTACGTTGAAATGTCTTTCATCGATTTGGCAATTCTCAAAGATGCTGTATATTCATGAAAACTGATGTTCAGACGATTTTTGAACAACATTGAAATGTGTGATGTTGAGACATAGAAGCGTTTTGACAGCATTTCAAGTGTGACATGTTGCTGAATATTTTGACGAATAAAGTCGACGATACCGTCTAAGATGTCTGTCGAATTCGAATTAACAGGCGATTTCACACGTGTAATATCTTGTATCACTTGTGCCAATAATTTTCGTGCAGACTCTGACGTGTGTTCTTGGCGTTGGTAATAGTTGAATAGTGTGATCAAATTGGTTTTCAGAATGTCATGTTGTTGAATCGTGTAGTGATGATCGAAAATATCAATCTTTTGCGCTCGGAATAGTTCGTTTGGCATGTAAAACAGCAACGCAGATTTTGAATGTATTTCATAGAGTTCAGACTCATTTATTAAATAAAGGGAGTCATCGCTATACAGTTTACCGTCTTTCTTAATTGTGATTTCGTCTTCCAGAGAAAGTACGAGAATCATACTATCAAAACAACGAATAGGGTAGGTCATCGGTTCTGACAAATAGTAAATTTTCGGGAACATGGGAATACCTCCTTACATAGATTGAACATTTTTCAAGATTTGAGAGATAAATCAATTGATGCCGTATCATACGATGACGTATTTATAATTTGGAATACTTATTACGTAAAAAGCGTGTACACATCATTTTGTGATTGTAGTTTAATTTTATATATTAAAGCATTTGTTTTGTCAAAAGTAATTTTTTGAATAGAAAGGGTGATGTCTCTAAAAATATGGATAAAACCCAGTTATAGTGCGGGTTGAACACGTTAATATTATTTTGTTAACGGTCATCAACCACATGATAATTGGCGAAATAATCGCATAGTGTGCGTACATAATTGTGTAGGTAAGTCATTTCATTGCAATGTGATAAAGAGGGTTATGAAGCACTCAGAAGTAACTGTTGCCAACTGTATGTCTACTTCTGATCGCTTGGTGGTCGAGCATATCTTCATAATTCAATTTGAAAGATACATTTTGGTATGCAATTATGTACAAGCTATGTATATAAGAGTGGGTATTTCATTGTTTCAAAATGATATACATGCCCGCTCTATTTAGCATATACAGAAACTTATAAAACAACCCCAACCTACGACAATAGGCTGGGGTGTCATATCATTGATTACATACGTGATTTCCAATATTCACCTTCAGGATACTTCAGTTTTTCAACTTTACGCTGTAAGGCGAGCTTTTTCAATTCTTTACGCAATGTGCGCTCAGGCCATTCGTAAATGGTACGCAATTCTTCTTCAGTCACCAACTGCTTTTGTTGAATGTAATCAGCAAGCGTTGGTGGTAAGTTTTTTTCAATCGGCATACCAATCATTTCATTAATAATATATGTGTAAATATGATATGGATATAATCCTTCAACTTTTAAGCCTTCTTCATGCACATCTTCGTTAAAAAAGACGAGTGACGGTGCCATATCAATATCCATTTCACGTGCAATATGCAGGTCGATTTTCAAGCTGTCTCGCAGTTTGCTGTTCTGGATGTCTTCTCGAAAAACATCCAAGTCAAGCCCTGCATTCACAATGCACTTCGCAATCATGTCCTCTGTCACAATATCACATTTTGGAATAATCTCATTTTGCAGTAAATGCATAAAGCGATGTGCACGTGAACGTCCTTGCAGTTCAGCCGCTTTGAATACAAGCGCAATATTGTCACGGTCAGATGTACTTTGTGCCTGGCACTTAGTGAGTACGCGCAAAGATGGATTCAGAATATGACGAATAGAGATATACTGTTGATATTCAATTCTTAACTTAGATAAAATAGCGGATAATTTAAAACTGTCTTTGCAAAATGGATCGAAAAACGAATAAATCTCGATTTTGCTCACAGGAGAAAGGTCAGAATTGCTATGATAATTATTCGCTATAACCTTCAATTCTTCCGTCATTGTGCTTCACCTTCAATTAGTTTTCTGTGTTAACCATATAATTCGCAGTCAACCGCAGTCTTTCATACAAATAATCTCCCACACCATCTGGGAACTGTGCTGTTTGAATGGCAGTATACATATTTTCGAGCCAAGCGTCTTTGGCATCATGATCAATGACAAAGGGCATATGGCGTTTCTTTAACATAGGATGTCCATGTTCTTGTGTATAAAGATCTGGACCGCCTAAGAATTGCGTTAAAAATTGTTTCTGTTTACGTGCTGTTTCCGCAAAATCACCTGGAAATAAGTGATTAATACGAGTATCTTGTTCTACTAACGCGTAAAAATGATCTATCATACGGTACAAAGCGTCTTGACCGATTATCTCATAAGGCGTCTGTGTCATGCGTATCACCTTTTAATTTCATTATATATATAAATAATAACACGAATTTTTCCATTTCAAAGTAAAAACACTTATACCACGAGGTTGTGAAAAAGTGTTTGGCAATTGAGCAGCGTTCAACGATGTTGTGAATTGGGCGGACTTTCCATATAACGAGTCAGTCTTGCGGGGACACTACAACAAACGCTTCTTTAACTTATGGGGACGTGCAAATCATTAATTCAAATACTGTTTCTTAGTTTTATTATGACATTTTTTGTCGTTGATTGAAAAAACGTTGCACTTTATTCAATGGTGCTTGATGTTGTAATTCATATGTTGCTAAGATTTTTGTGAATGCGGTGTATCCAGCATCGTAATCTGCCACTTCAAATTCCAATTCAAAGTCTTCTGTTTCTAAATATTCACTATGATCTAAGACAAGCAATCCATCTGCAACTGTTGTTTCTAAACGATGTGTCGTTAAACTACCAAGGATAATCAATTGTGACAGGTCAATACCACGTTGATGTAAGACGTCAGCAATATCATTAGGTACGACGCTTTCAGGCAATGACACATCTTGCTGTGGCATAAATGTCGTCGCATGGTTATATTCCGTGAGACCGACCTTATCAGGCACTTTCAATGTCATTTCGTTTTGTTTGTCGTCTTTGACACGAATGCGCAATGCCATTTTATGTTGCATGATTTGGGAATCGGGTGTGTCAATATAATAGTTGATTTGTGTAAACGGATTTGAGTTGGGAAAATAGTTGGCTTTCATATCATTATATATGCGTTCATCTAATAATTGTTTGAATTCAATTTCGCGTTCTATCGCCATTGTCGGTCACTCCTTTACATTTATTATGCAGTACATTCGCATCCATGAAAAGGAATTTACAATACGAGCAATTGAACGATGAGCCAACATTGAAATTATGTTAAACTATAACATGATAAGGAGGAGTACCAATGCGTATTTATGTCAATGAAATTAAAATTCAAGATGATCGTATTTTATGTTATACAGAAGAATCAACGGAAGGGTTTACGGATGCTGGACAGATGATTGTCGATAGTGACAACTATGCATTTGTTTACCTTTTAGATGACGGTTCGGCGTTTTCATATTTAATCTTTGTTCAAGAGACGTGGTCAATGTTGCACGAACACCGCGATAAGAAGGTTATTGTGAACGATACGCTTGAATTAACAAGCTTCAAGCCAGAGTTAGACTACTTACTCGATAACATTGAAGGGAATTCTAATTACGGTAAGCCATTTGTAGAAGCCGTAGAACAAACGTTTGAACTAGTATGAAGCGGAGTGAGAAACTATGAATCAATGGGAAATTTTTCTAGCACCTTATCGACAAGCAATTGATGAGTTGAAGATTAAACTTAAAGGGTTGCGTAAACAATACGAAGTCACAGAACATCATTCACCCATTGAGTTTGTGACGGGACGTGTCAAGCCGATTACGAGTATTATCGATAAGGCAAATAAAAGGGGGATTCCATTCGATTGCTTGGCTGAAGAAATGTACGATATCGCAGGACTGCGCATGATGTGTCAGTTTGTAGAAGATATTGACAAGGTTGTCGCGCTCTTGCGTCAACGTGAAGACTTCAAAGTGGTTGAGGAACGTGATTATATTAGCAATACGAAACAAAGTGGTTACCGCTCATATCATGTGATTATCGCATATCCAATTGAGACGTTGAACGGTCAAACAACCGTTTTGGCGGAAATTCAAATTCGTACGCTAGCAATGAATTTCTGGGCAACGATTGAGCACACATTGCGTTATAAATATGATGGTGACTATCCACCTGAAATTCAAAATCGACTTGAACGTGCAGCTGAAGCGGCATTCTTATTAGACGAAGAAATGTCAGAAATCAGAGATGAGATTCAAGAAGCACAAAAATATTATTCTAAAAAACGTGCACACAAGCATGAAGACAGAGAGGTGTAGCTATGCGCTATGTCATCTTATCAAAAGGAGACGCCAAGTCAGAAGCACTGAAATATAAGATGATGCGACATATGCAGGACTTTAAGATGGTGGAAGACCCAGAAAACCCTGAGATTGTCATATCTGTTGGGGGAGACGGGACGTTACTACAAGCTTTCCATCAGTACAGTCATATGTTGTCTCGCTGTGCATTTGTAGGGATACATACCGGACATTTAGGTTTTTACGCCGATTGGTTACCGCATGAAGTTGAAAAACTGATTATCGAAATTCATAATTCGGAGTTTCAAGTCATCGAATATCCATTGTTAGAAATTATTGTCCGTTACAATGATGAAGGCTATGAAACACGTTATTTAGCGTTGAATGAAGCCACGATGAAAACAGAAGACGGGACGACATTGGTAGTTGACTTAGACATCCGTGGTCAACATTTCGAACGTTTCCGTGGTGACGGTCTCTGTATCTCTACGCCATCAGGGTCTACGGCATACAATAAAGCGTTAGGTGGTGCATTGATTCACCCGTCATTAGAAGCAATCCAAATTGCAGAAATTGCATCTATCAATAACCGCGTGTTCCGTACAGTCGGGTCGCCACTTGTATTGCCGAAACACCACACGTGTCACATCAAGCCGGTGAATCATGACATCATCTTAACGACAATCGATCATGTCAGTGTGAAGCATAAAAATGTGAACGCCATTCAGTATCGTGTTGCCAATGAAAAAATTCGTTTTGCCCGTTTCCGCCCATTCCCGTTCTGGAAACGCGTGCACGATTCGTTTATTTCAAGCGGTGACGATGCGTGATTTTTAACTATCGTGTAACTGAAACAGAGACGCTCAAGACTTTTTTATATCAACAACGGTTTTCAAAAAAGACAATTAGCGCCATTAAACAAAATGGCGCTTTGCTTGTTAATGATACACCTCGTACGGTACGCCATTTATTGCAGCCCGGAGACGAGGTCATTGTCTGTCTACCTAAAGAACAGCCGAGTCCATGGCTCATTCCATATGAACGCCCGCTTACTATTTTGTATGAAGATGATGGGTTACTCATTGTGTCTAAGCCGCATCATCAAAACAGTGCGCCATCACGGGAACATCCGCATGAGAGCTTGGTTGAACAGGCACTCGCACATATGCAGCAACAAGGTGATCAGGGCATACCACATATTGTGACACGTTTAGATAGACATACAATGGGAATTGTAGTGATAGCGAAATCACGTCATATGCATCATTTAATGTCGTTGACGCCAATTGATAAGATTTATGAATGTCTGTGTCAAGGGCGTATTGAAGCGGCTGGTGCAATTGAAGCGCCGATTGGTCGTGCATCGGACAGCATTATTACGCGTGAGGTAACACCTGAAGGAAAATATGCGAAAACATTGTATGAACCCCTTCAGACGACAGCTGACTATACATGGTGTCGCGTACGCTTATTAACAGGGCGTACGCATCAAATACGTGTCCATTTTCAACATATCGGTCATGGTATTGTTGGAGATGGCTTATATGGTGTGTTGCATGAACAACATCAAACACAGTTGCTGAAATGTGCAGAAGTTCGATTTACGCATCCGATGACGGGAGAAAGGGTGCGTGTGATTTGTGATGAACCAAACTTTGAACAACTGTTAACAACGTTGTAATCAACTAATGGAGGTGACGCATATGTCAATCGAAAATGAAATGTTAATACATGATGATGAAGAAAATTTTAATAAACCACTCCTAGATGATTTGATACACAAAGATGACATCGATGGGTTCCGTGAAGAATTTTTATCGATGCACGCTTATGACCAAAGTGAATACTTTGAAGAAAGCGACGCAGATGTACGACAAAAAATGTATCAATATTTGTCACCTGAAGAAGTGGCGGATTTCTTTGAACACTTGGAAATTGATGAATCAGATTATGAAGATTTGTTTGAAGAGATGAATGCGACATATGCGAGTCATATTTTAGAACATATGTCATACGATAACGCCGTAGACATTTTGAATGAATTATCGAAGCGTAAAGTCGCGAGTCTATTAATGTTAATGGATCGTGATGAGGCGCAAGAGATTAAAGCGTTATTACATTATGATGAAGATACAGCCGGCGGTATTATGACAACGGAATACATTTCGTTGACGATTAATACACCGGTTCGTGAAGCGCTGATGCACGTTAAAGAACAAGCACCAGATGCGGAAACGATTTATATTATTTTTGTCGTGGATGAACAGAAAAAATTGGTCGGCGTACTGTCACTTAGAGACTTAATTGTGGCAGAAAATGATACGTATATTGAAGATATTATGAGTGAACGTATTATTAGTGCAAACGTTGCGGACGACCAAGAAGACGTTGCGCAAATGATGCGAGACTACGACTTTATCGCAATTCCAGTAGTCGATTATCAAAATCATTTGCTCGGTATTATCACAATCGATGATATCGTCGACGTTATCGATGAAGAGGCGAGCGAGGACTACTCTCGTTTAGCCGGGGTATCAGACATCGACTCTACAGACGATACCATTTTCCAAACCGCATTGAAACGTTTGCCATGGCTGTTAATTTTAACAGTACTCGGTATGATTACCGCATCGATTTTAGGCTCATTTGAAGCAACACTGGAAAAAGTTGCGTTACTCGCGGCGTTTATTCCAATTATTAGCGGGATGTCTGGGAACTCTGGAACGCAATCACTTGCCGTGTCTGTACGTAACATCTCAACAGGTGAAATTAACGAAAAAAGCAAGTTTAAATTGGCGTTGCGTGAATCGGGTAGTGGCTTCCTAACAGGTATTACTTGCGCAGTGTCACTCTGTTTGATTATTATTATTATCTATCATCAACCGTTTTTAGCATTAATCGTGGGTGCGAGCTTAACGATTGCGATGACGGTTGGTACAACAATTGGGTCAGTGATCCCGCTGTTTATTAACAAATTAGGGATTGACCCAGCGGTTGCGAGTGGACCATTTATTACAACAATCAATGATATTGTCAGTATGCTGATTTACTTCGGCTTGGCAACATCATTTATGAACTATCTCATTTAAGGGGGTCACCTATGGAATTTGTGTCACTGGTAGTCGTCATCGTTGCGGCACTTTTAACGCCTATTATTATCAGTAAGTTAAAAATTGCATTCCTACCTGTCGTAGTCGCTGAAATATTAATGGGGATTGTGATAGGTAATTCATTTTTAAATCTCGTGCATCGCGATGATGTGCTCAATATTTTGGCAACACTTGGCTTTATTTTCTTAATGTTTTTAAGTGGCCTTGAGATTGATTTTAGTGCTTTCAAGAAAGATAAATCGAAAAAGAATAAAGATGAAGACGATGGTCCAAGTCACTTGAAACTAGCTATTATCGTATTCATGTTGATTATGATTATTTCAATCGGTTTGGCATATGGCTTAAAATGGATTGGTCTCATTGACGACGTCTTGTTGATGGTCATTATTATTTCAACGATTTCACTTGGTGTCGTTGTGCCAACTTTAAAAGAAATGAACATGATGCGTACGACAATCGGTCAGTTTATTTTACTCGTTGCCGTACTGGCAGACCTTGGCACGATGTTGCTGTTAACAGTCTACGGTGCGATTAATGCATCAGGTGGCGGTACAATTTGGTTAATCGGCATACTTGTTGGCTTTACCATTCTGTTCTATTTCCTTGGCGGTCTGTTCAAAGGTGCACCGCTCATTAACAAATTGATGGACGGTACTACACAAATCGGTATTCGCGCTATTTTCGCATTAATCATCTTACTCGTTGCTTTGGCAGAAGGTGTCGGTGCTGAAAATATTCTTGGTGCATTCCTTGCAGGTGTTGTCGTATCACTATTAGGACCAGACCAAGACTTAGTTGAAAAGTTAGATTCATTCGGTTACGGTTTCTTTATTCCAATTTTCTTTATTATGGTAGGTGTCGACTTAGACATTCCATCACTTATTAAAGAGCCAAAACTATTAATGATTATTCCAATACTTATTGCGACATTTATTATCTCTAAATTGATACCTGTTGCGATTATTCGACGTTGGTTTGATCGGAAAACAACGATTGCGGCAGGCTTTTTACTGACATCGACATTATCATTAGTTATCGCGGCAGCCAAAATCGCAGAAAGCCTCGGTACGATTAGCGAAGAAATTTCAGGCATTATGATTTTAAGTGCCGTTATTACATGTGTCTTCGTACCAATTGTTTTCAAAAAGCTCATTCCGATTCCAGATGAAATGCAACGTACGATTAAAGTGGCAATGATCGGTAAAAACCAATTATCCATTCCAATCGCACAAAATCTGAGCTCACAGCTTTATGAAGTGACGTTGTATTACCGTAAAGACTTAACAGATCATCGTACATTATCCAATGACATTACGATGGTTGAGTTTGCGGATTATGAATCAGAAATGTTAGAACGTCTTGGGTTATTCGATTGTGATATCGTCGTATGTTCAACAAATGACGATGCGATCAACCGTAAAGTGGCGTTGATGGCAAAAGATCATGGTGTAGAACGCGTGATTTGTCGTCTTGAAACGAACGACGAAGACCAAGCGTTGCGTAATAACAATATCGAGTTATTCAGTAACTTCCAAAGTAATCAGATCTTATTAAAAGGGATGATTGAGACACCAAACATGCTGAACTTATTAAGCAATGTGGAAACGTCACTGTACGAAATTGGTATGTACAACTACGCATTCGATCAAATGCAATTGCGTAACTTCCCATTCGGTGGGGACATTATCTTCGTACGAATTATCCGTAATAACGAGTCTATCGTGCCGCATGGTGATACACACTTACAATACGGCGATCGTCTGATTGTGACAGGTACGAAAGAATATGTAGATCGACTGAAAATTGAATTAGAAATGTTTTAATCGTAAAGATCGGCACATTGTTGTCGGTCTTTTTTTATTTATTATTAAAATGTGTACAATATGTATAAAATTTGTGAACATTTAATGAAATATTATGTATTGATTGATTTTTATATTTTTAATAATTACAAGTAAACAATATAATAATGGAATATACTTTGTGATTTTAGAATTTACTATAGCGTGAATTGTTTAGTAAATGTATTGATAAACATAACAGCAGTGATAAGTTATTGAACAAAGAACAACAAGAAGGGAAAGCATTATGAAATATTATCAACAATATGACAGACAGAAACAGATATTTAGTATTAGAAAATTTTCATTTGGAGCGGGTTCCGTGGTGTTATCAACGTTACTCTATTTAGGGATGACACAAACAGCTTCAGCAGCGGAAGAAACAACTGGCGGAGAAGTATCATCAGCGACTGAAGACGTAAGCACAACTGAAACGCCAGCGAGTGAACTTACTGAAACGATGTCTGAAGAAGTGCCGGCAGTTGTGGAACCGGTATCAGATGAATATGCAACGGTGGCTGAGTCGGAGAGTGAACCAGCTGAAGAATTAACGGCAGATAACAACGCGGTATCTGAAGCGGAAGTATCTTCAGAAGACAGTCCTAACGCAACTGAAGAAGTGACATCAACAGAGAGTACGGACACATCATCAGAACCGGTATCATCTGAAAATACGACAGCGGCAGAAGTACCAACTGACAATGTATTACAAGTTGGTGGCGGCGGTGTGGATGTAACACCAGGCTATGCGCGCGTGCAACCAGATGGACGCATCAAGTATGATTTTCAAGTATCATTAAATCCAGTATTATCAAGCGATCACATTCAAACTGGAAGTACATTTAATATTACAATTCCTAAATTTGCTGAAAATGTGAAGTTTACATTGATTGGTACACGTGAAGAAGAAACATCGATACCACATGATGTAGAAATGGTATTGGGTCAAATGACTTATAAAGAATATCTCGAAAACTATGATGATTTTAGCAACGTACCAACTTATGAGAAATATCTTGAATTAAAGGCACAAGGGTTGACGCCAAATGTTATTGTTAAGAATGAGATTGCATACGATGAAATGGGCAATATGACAGAAAACACAGGGGCGCAAACGTTGACGAGTGTTGTACAATCATATGCGCTTAATACAACGGTCAAAGGGCCAATCGGTCTCAAAGTGGAGTTTGATATTTCTCGTGAACAATATGAAAAGACACCATATCTTCCGTTAGATGCAAGACTTGCATGGCGTGGTTTCTTTGAGGGAGAGGAAATCAATGGGTACGATAGTGGAGCACAATCAATAGACGATATGCGTTATAATTTCGATCAAGGCATTGATTCTTCATATTATTATGTCGAGCATCCTGAAGAAATTAAACTAGGTGATTTTGATAAAAATGGTCTTTATACGCAACCAGATATTGGTGTAACGGCATACACAGGAACTTGGGATACAATTGGTGATGATGTATCTCAAGGTAACCTCAATTATGTAAAAGATTACAACTTAACAAATCATATAGCAGTTACGTATTGGGCTCCAGAAAATGAAGACTTAGCGGATGTTGCAGTTGTCAGTGAATTGATCGAGCTGCCATCACCACCAGATGAGTCAGATGCCGATGCGGACAGTGATGCGGATGCAGACAGCGACGCAGACTCAGATTGCGATTCAGACGCAGATTCGGACAGTGATGCAGATGCAGATGCGGATAGTGATGCGGATGCAGACAGTGATGCCGATTCAGATAGTGACGCAGATGCAGATAGTGATGCTGATGCGGACAGCGACGCCGATTCAGACAGCGACGCGGATGCGGACAGTGATGCAGATGCAGATGCAGATAGCGATGCGGATTCGGACAGTGACGCTGATGCAGACAGTGATGCCGATTCTGATAGCGACGCCGATTCAGACAGCGACGCGGATGCGGATAGTGATGCGGACGCGGACGCAGATGCAGATAGCGATGCAGATTCAGACAGTGACGCAGATTCAGACAGTGACGCGGATGCAGATAGCGATTCAGACGCAGACAGTGACGCAGACTCGGATAGTGATGCTGACTCAGATAGTGATGCGGATGCAGACAGCGATGCGGACAGTGATGCCGATGCAGATAGTGATGCCGATGCAGATAGTGATGCCGATTCTGATAGCGACTCAGATGCGGATAGTGATGCTGACTCAGATAGTGATGCGGATGCGGATAGCGACGCCGATTCTGACAGTGATGCGGATAGCGACGCCGATTCCGATAGTGATGCCGATGCAGACAGTGATGCCGATGCAGATAGTGACGCAGATGCAGATAGCGATTCAGACGCAGATAGTGACGCCGACTCAGATAGCGACGCAGATTCAGACAGTGACGCAGATTCTGATAGCGACGCCGATTCAGACAGTGATGCCGATTCTGATAGTGATGCAGACGCGGACAGCGATGCAGACTCAGATAGCGACTCAGATGCGGACAGCGACGCAGATTCTGACAGTGACGCCGATTCCGATAGTGATGCAGATGCGGATAGCGACGCCGACTCAGATAGCGACTCTGATGCAGACAGTGATGCTGATGCAGATAGCGACGCCGATTCAGATAGCGATGCGGATAGTGGTTTAGAAAGCGATATGGATAACCAATCTGGAATGCATACACAAAATCCTACCGAGAAACCTAATAAGGAGACACATGGAGAGAGATTACCTGAAACGGGTGGAAATCAAAACGCACAAACGACTTTATTTGGTAGTTTGTTTGCTGGATTAGGCGCATTCTTTTTACTGGGACGACGTAAACGTAACAATGAAAAATAACGTATAATATGAATAAACCATCTTTTCCTATAAAACAGGAGAAGATGGTTTTTTATACAAAAAAGCAAGTCATGCGAGAGCACAACTTGCTTATGGGTTATATTATTATCTAATCGCATGGAATCCAGCATCTACGTGGATGTTTTCGCCTGTAACACCTGATGAGAAGTCACTGAGTAAGTATGCGGCTGTTTTACCCACTTCTTCTTGGTCTACGTTACGTCTTAATGGCGCACGTTCTTCAATTTCTTTTAAAATCGTTGTGAAGTTACCGACACCACGTGCACTTAATGTGCGAATTGGTCCTGCTGAAATAGAGTTGACACGGATGTTGTCTTGACCAAGATCAGCAGCTAAATATTTAACAGATGCCTCTAAGCTTGCTTTGGCAATACCCATGACATTGTAGTTTGGTACTGCGAATTCACCACCGATGTAGCTTGATGTAACGATACTACCTGACGCGTTCATAATTTTACGAGCTTCACGTGCCACAATGGTTAATGAGTAAGAACTAATGTCTTGTGCGAGTAAAAAGCCTTCACGTGATGTGTCAGAATAACGACCACGTAAGTCTTCAACGTTCGCAAAAGCGATAGAATGGAAGACACCATCAATTTTGCCGACTTCTTTACCAATTTGTTCAAAGCCATTCACAACGTCGCTATCACTTTGAACATCGATTTGATAGACGTGCTTTGCTGGTTGATTTAATTGGTCAATCAGTTTATCTAATTCTTTAAAGCTTCTTTCTTTGCGGTATGTAAAAACAAGTTTCGCACCTAATTGGTCTAGCACTTTTGCGACACCGAAACCGATGCTGCGTTTGTTGGCAATACCCATAATTACGAAAGTTTTATTCTCTAAATTCATCACTGTTTTAAAGCTCCTTTATTGATAATCAGTTTAATATGTTAATTTTAACACCTGATACTAATTAATGACAATGAATAACATTGATGGCGGATTAATTTAGGTAATGAAAAAGCCATCGAACGAATTGTCCAATGGCTAAAAAGTGTTGTGTAATCAATCTTGCACGGTACTTTGTGCTTTATGCATGATTTGATGACGATATTTAAATACATTGCGTACAATGGTCTTCAATACTGCATAAAGTGGCACGGCAACTAAGATCAGTACAAAGCCACCTAAGCTACCTGAAGCTAAGATAACTACGATAATTGTTAATGGGTGAATGTTTAATGATTTACCCATAACGTTCGGTGTAATGACATTACCTTCAAGTTGTTGTGCAACAAGTGTTACGACACATACCCAGATGAATGTCGATGGACTTTGAATAATACCTAAAATGCCTGCTGGTAAGAATGCCATCCATGGTCCTAAGAACGGAATCATATTGGCAAAAATCGCAAATATAACAAGCAATAGTGTATATTCAAGACCGATAATCGAATAGCCAATATACAGAATGACACCTAAAATAAGGCTGACTGTTACTTGACCTTGAATGTAAGACATTAACGTTTGATTTAAGTCTTTTAATAAGTTCACGACGAAAATTTTACGTTCACCGTTGAAGAATCGTGCAACGGCTGGAATAAAACGTTCGTGATCTTTCAACATATAAATTAAGAAAAACGGCACTAAGATGAGTAGGAATAATGTTGAAATAAAGCTAGTTACAATGTTGAGTGAATTCGATAAAATATCTGATGTCATCGCACCAAACTTAGAAATCATTTCGTTAATTTTGTTTGTTACTTCATTCGGCAATTTATCACGTTGATCTAATGCGAAGTTGATCAAATGTTGAGTTTCTCGTTGTAAATATGGCACTTGATGAATGAGGTTTTCAATTTGAGTTGCGATTACTGGACCAACTACACCAATGATTGCGCCACCCATAGCGGTTAATGCAAGTAGAATAATGGTAATACTTGCCCATCTTGGCACATGTCGCTTTTCCATCATTTTTTGGAATGGCAAACAGATGTAAAATAGGAAACCACTGAGTAACAATGGCAGTAGAATTGACTGGATAATCACGATAATTGGTTTGAAAATGAAGTTAACCTCGATAAATAATTTAATTAATAAAAAAAGTAGCAATAAAGCTACACCAGAGCGAAACCATACCTTATTGGTCATCACTGAACCTCCTTTATGAATAACTAATATACATTATAATCGAAAAGTAACAACCATAAAAGGTAGAATGCAACATAAAAGTAGAAGTTTTAGTAAAAAATCGCGATATATATGGAAAATATGCTGCCTAATAGTCTGATATAATATGACGATATTCATTAATAAAAAAGATATTTTCATGATGTCATAAGACGAGAATGGGACTTAATTTGTGTACTTGGAAACTGATAAACGGTGTCCCAAGCTTGTTTATGTCAGTGTTCAAGGAGCGGCGTTTTCGACAGAACTTCGCACTTCGACAAAATTTGGGAATCAATTTTGCTCATTGCTCGGGTTCTGCTCAAACGCTAACTGCTCCTTTCACAACCTCGTTTTAAAAATTAAGTTGCGCGGCGTTTTTTTTATGTGTATACTTATGTCAGATTTATCAGAAAATTTTAGAGATGAATTAAGATAAAATTGATGGGGGTATGTCTATGGTTGAAACAATTGTGGGATGGTTGAATACGATTGTTTGGAGTAAGCCACTCGTATTCGGATTGTTGTTTACAGGGATTGCATTTAGTTTAATGACACGTTTCTTACAGCTGAGGCATTTTAAAGAAATGATTCGTCTGATGTTCCAAGGTGAGAAGTCGCCAACAGGGATTTCAAGTTTCCAAGCGATTGCATTGTCACTCGCAGGTCGTGTAGGGACAGGGAATATCGTCGGGGTATCCACAGCGATTTTCATCGGTGGACCTGGTGCCGTATTTTGGATGTGGATTACCGCATTTCTAGGGGCAGGAACAGCTTATGTAGAATCCGCACTCGGTCAGATTTTTAAGCGTGAAGAAGAGGGGGAATATCGAGGTGGACCCGCTTACTACATTGAACAGGGGATTAAAGGTAAGTTCGGTAAAGCCTACGCGATTATTTTTGCGCTTGTAACGATTGTATCGGTAGGACTGTTATTACCAGGGGTTCAGTCCAACGCCATTGCGAGTTCTATGCATAACGCATTCGGTTTACCTTCATGGGTGATTGCGCTCGTATTAGTCGTTATTTTAGCACTTATCATTTTTGGTGGGGTTAAATGGATTGCGACAGTTGCGACTGCAGTTGTGCCTTTCATGGCGATTCTCTACATATTGATGGCAGTCGTTATTATTTGTTTAAATATCACGCAAGTACCGGCACTTTTCGCATTAATCTTTAAGTCTGCATTCGGTATGGAAGCAGCATTCGGTGGGATTATCGGTGCGATGATTGAAATCGGTGTTAAACGTGGCTTGTATTCAAATGAAGCGGGGCAAGGTACAGGACCACACGCAGCAGCTGCAGCAGAAGTTTCTCATCCAGCCAAGCAAGGACTTGTACAGGCGTTTTCTGTTTATGTGGATACACTTTTTGTTTGTACAGCAACAGCGTTAATTATTTTAATTTCTGGTACGTACAATACTACAGATGGCGGTACAACATCAGACGGCTCGCCGACATTGATTCACGATGCAGGGGTTTACGTTCAAAATGCGGATGGCACGAAAGATTATTCAGGTACTGCGATGTATGCACAAGCAGGTATTGATAAAGCCCTTCAAGGTTCACATTACCATTTTGATCCAATGTTTTCTGGCTTTGGTTCATACTTCATTGCCATTGCATTGTTCTTCTTTGCATTTACAACGATTTTAGCATACTACTATATTGCGGAGACGAATGTAAGTTTTATCGCGAATCGTTTAGCGAAAAATCAATTCAAGCTATGGCGTAACATTATCCGTATCGTTTTAATTGCGGCGACAGGTTATGGTGCGATTAAGACAGCCGACGTTGCATGGGCAATGGGTGACTTAGGTGTTGGTATGATGGCATGGCTCAATATCATTGCGATTTGGTTATTGCTGAAACCAGCATTGCATTCGTTGAAGGACTTTGAAGCACAGAAGAAAAAGAATGGTACGGGGAAAACGGCTATTTATCAACCGGATCCTGAACTTGTACCGAATGCGACATTCTGGTTAGAAGATTATCCGAAACGTTTGCGTGAAGAAGGTATCGAGTTACCGAAGAAATAAATGATGTAAGCGTTATAAGTGAATAAACAAGGCGTCTCTTGATACAATAGTAATAATTCGTATGAGGAGGCGCTTTTTTATATGACAGATTTTCAAGTAGGTGTGGTCAACAGGACACAATTTACAAGTCAACATTTGGCGCGTGACATCACACTGTCGATTTATTTACCAGAAGATTATTCACCATTAGAAAATGCCAAAATCGTTTTTTGTTTTGATGGTAGGGACTTTATGCGGTTCGGTCAAATTCATCGTGTCTATGAGCGATTGCGTCAAGCAGGAGAAGTGGAACGTGCGATTTTTGTTGGCTTCCATTATGAAAGTGTAACGAAGCGTCGTGTAGAGTTTCATCCACAAGGGGGAAAGGCAGCCGCAACGGTTCAAGCAGTTGTACAAGAAATTTTACCGTGGGTTGAACAGACATTTGCGACACATGGCATGACTGAAGGACGTGTGTTGTTGGGAGATAGTCTGGCAGGCAGTATTGCGATGTTGACCGCATTCTCATATCCACGTATCGTCAATCAAGTAGGTGTGTTGAGTCCACACTGTGATCATGTTGTGGAACAGTTATTTCAACGTTGCCAGTTCCAAGAGATGCTCCATATTTGGCATGTGATTGGTAAGGAAGAGTTGGATTTTCAGTTGCCGACAAGCGGTAAACGTGCAGACTTTTTAACACCCAATCGTGCATTGCGAGACCTGATTGAAGCGTCTCCAGCACAATATGCGTATGAAGAATTGGATGGCGGTCATAATTGGAAAACATGGCGTACGCTTCTACCACAGCTATTAAAATACTTTTTGAGTAACCAATAATCTGAAATTTTGCTATAATAGAAACAAACATAAACAAAGGAGGAATTTCAATGATTTTAGGATTAGCGCTAATTCCATCAAAAAGTTTTCAGGATGAGGTCAATGCTTATCGTAAGCGTTATGATAAAGAATATGTTCGAATTCAACCTCATATCACAATTAAGAGTCGCTTTGAAGTAAACGATGCAGAAGTTGACAATGTGAAAGCGGAAATTGAAAAACGTGTTCAAGGGGCACAACCAGCTGAGGTACATGCGACAAAAGCTTCAAACTTCGCACCAACAACGAATGTGATTTACTTTAAAGTTGAAAAGACGGATGCGTTGGATGACTTATTTGCACGTTTCAACGGTGAAGATTTCTATGGAGAAGCAGAGCATCCATTTATTCCACACTTTACAATTGCACAAGGTTTAACAAGCCAAGAATTTGAAGATATTTATGGTCAAGTTCGCCTTGCTGGTGTGGATCATAAGGAAACGATTAGTCAGTTATCATTGTTGCAGTTTGATGAAGCAGCTGATAAATGGCAAGTCATTGAAAACTATCCATTAGGGTAAGCACACATAAATAAAAACGGGGCTGGGACATAAGCACTCAGATTCCCTAAGAAAAAGCCGTTAAAATTCTCTAAAATGAATTTTAACGGCTTTTTTAACATATATACGAC
>NZ_PPRF01000021.1 GCF_002902145.1 Staphylococcus rostri
TTTTATCGCCTGATGCTTCTACAACCGCTGCGATGTCTGCTTGTACGTCATCATAACGACCGTCTTTTAATGCGCCGATGTTAATCACCATGTCAATTTCATCTGCGCCTTTCGCAATCGCATCTTTCGTTTCAAACGCCTTCACTTCTGATGTTGATGCACCTAATGGGAATCCGATAACGGTACATACTAATACGTCAGAGTCCGCTAATTTTTCAGCTGCGTATGCCACATGTGTTGGATTCACACATACTGACTTGAAGTGGTATTCCTTCGCTTCTTCAATAATCTTGTCAATTTGTGCACGTGTTGATTCTGGTTTTAATAATGTATGATCAATATATTTTTCGTAGTTCATGTTATAACTCCTTTTATGCTTCAGTTTTTGTCCAGCGATTTAATACAATAAATAAGATTAAGCCCACAACACTCATCAAGCCTAAGATAATTAAAATCATACCAAAGTGAGATGATAATGCTGTATTACCCGGGAAATTAAGTGCTTTTAAGTCAATTAACGCTGCCGCAATCGCAATACCTACTGATACACCTACGTTAATAATTAAGTTGTAGAAACCAATTGCAACACCTGTCATATTCACATCAATTGTGCGAATTGCTTCGTTTAACAGTGGTGCGTACATTAACGCAAAGCTACCTGCGAAGAATACCATTGAAATCACAAAGATAGATACGTGTTGTCCTACTGCAAATGCTGGTAAGAACAAGCTCAAGGCAATTAAGCCAATCGCCGTAATAATCGCTTGTTTTGAGTTTAAGTAGTTCGCGATTTTACCACTTAGCGCACCGACAACAACGGCCACTAGGTAACCCGGAATTAATAGTAATGATGTTGTATCTAATTCGAAATGATAAATCTGTTCCATAATGAATGGGAATGTGAAAATATAACCTAATTGAATCATATACATCACAAATACGATAAATAAAAATGATGCATAGCGTTTATTTTGGAAAAACGTCTTATCAACAAGTGGTTGTTTTGCATTTTTGATATATAATGCAAAAATCGCAATGACAAGAATCGCACCTGCCAAGTACCACCAGTTAAAGTTTGTGATAAATAACATTACTGTTGTCGCAATCGTAGACACTAAAATCAAGCCAATAAAGTCAAGATGTGCTTTGTTCACAGATTCTTCTTTTGGCATTAATTTGAATAAGAACGGTAATGTAAACACAACGACTAACGCGATTAAGAACATATTTGTCCAGTGTAAGTACGTTGAAATAAAGCCACCTGATAACGTTCCGATAACGAGTGACAATGAATAACTACTCGTACTCAAACCTAGATACGTCTTCTGATCTTCTTTAGACAAGTATTTCGCAACATAGATAACATACAGTGTTTCCGCCGCCGCAAGCCCTGCCGTTTGAATGATACGTCCTGCTAATAATAACGGAAATTGCAGTTGGAAAATATAACCAATAATTGATCCGATAATGATTAAGCATACGCCGTAAATAAAGAGCGTACGAATGCTGATCGCGTCAGACAGTGATGAATACACCACTGCCCCGATACCAATCACAAGCCCAGCAAGAGTCGCTTGCCAGCTTACTGTTGTAACAGAGATATTCAAGTCGTCCGCAATCGCAACTGAGATTAACTTGAATGAGTTGTCGATAACCAAACTAAAAACGAATAAAAAGAGTAGAATCGGTACTGCTTTTTTCACTTTATCATATGATGTTGTCCCCATACTATTCACCTCTTATGCGAGAGACAGTGCGATTTCAATCATGTCTGTAAACGCACGTTCTCTTTCTTCTGGTGTTGTTGCTTTGTTGTGAATAAGATGGTCACTTACTGTAAATACGCCGAGCGCTTCAACGCCTGCATACGTTGCGTTCATGTATAATGCTGCAGATTCCATTTCAACGCCTAAGATACCCATACGTTGCCAACGTTCATTCGCTGTTTCATCAGCATTATAGAAAATATCACTTGATAAGATGTTACCAACGTGATAGTTAACACCTTTTTCGCGTGCTGTACTTACTGCACCTTCTAATAAGCGATAAGATGCGATTGGCGCATAGTGACCTGGTAAGCGATATTGTTTCACATAGTCTGAATCTGTAGACGCCGCTTGTGCAATGATGACATCGTATAAATCAATATCCGGCTGCATTGCGCCACATGAGCCGACACGAATTAATTTCTTACAACCAAATGTATGAATGAGCTCATAAGAATAAATACCGATTGATGGGATACCCATACCTGAACCCATCACAGATACTTTTTTACCTTTGTATGTGCCTGTGTAACCAAACATGTTTCTAACACCATTGAACTGTTGTACATCTTCCAAATACGTCTCCGCAATAAACTTCGCGCGTAATGGGTCCCCTGGCAATAATACTGTCTCTGCAATCTCAACGCCGTTCATCGGCTTAATATGTGGTGTAGCTTTCATGTATAACGACCTCCAAGTTGTATAGTAATTTGTCTATTTGTCTAACCACTTATATCTTACAACTTGTAGATAGCGCTTTCAAGATGTAATTTGTGACAAATTGAAGAACTCAAAGATTAGGAAACATAAAGATATTGTGAATGCTATTTCAGTAGCTCACTCGCTCGCTACAACGAAATTTCAATTAACGCAAGAGACTATCGTAGCCTTGACAGTTCTCTCGCCCCCTACACTTGAGGATATACCGCAAAAAAGCCATATGTGAATGCACGCTTACATGCATATCATCATATGGCTTTCATATTTAGATACGATTTAGTTGTCTAATCAAAACGGAACTTGTCTACTCCATTTCTTTCAAACGTGTCACATTAATTTCTGCTTTTGCTTGTGGCACATACCATTTATTAATCATAATTGGACTCTCATGCCCACTATACAACGTCTCAACAATTAACCAGCAGTGATTCCCACCATCAAACATATGTTCATCTTGTGCGAAGTGAGGTTTCTCCGTCGTTGAAAATTTCAAATCAGACTGCGCGGCATATTGATACACCTGTTCTTCCACAAACTTGCGCACCGCATCTTGGTTTTGCGTCGATACATCATACATATCAATGACATTAATGGGAATAAATGAAAAACACAGCGCATCCGCTTGTTGTGTATCATTGCCTTCATATACGTAATAACGTTCCATCGCCACAACTGCAGACGGATGATCTGGAAACAAATGATTTGTATATTCACTTTCCAAGTCGACACGGTAGTGAATTGTGTCTAATGTCATCACATTACGTGCCATTTGTTGAAGTGGATGTGCCAAATGCGCCATGCTCGACACACTATGATCACGATGCTGCGACACGACAAAATGCCCTTTGCCACGGATACTTTCTACCACACCATCTTCTGTCAACAACTTAATTGCTTGGCGTAATGTCATGCGACTAACACCAAAACGCTCACACAGAACTTTCTCTGTTGGCAATGCCGTGCCACCTGGAAACTTGCCCATTTGTATTTCTTCATAAAGCGTATTATAGATTGTTAAAAATTTTGGCTGTGCTTGCGTCACCAAAATAACCTCCCGTACCTTCATACTTATATTTTCATCATACACCAATTTCAATCCCAACATAAAGTGCATATTTAGAGATATAAGACACCCTTCTTAGTGACCGCACTATGACGGCACACTGCCCCGAACCTTTAGATTGTGTTCAAACCGTACTTTCTATATAGTAGAACACAAATTAACGTATGCAAGGGGGAAGCATCGTGAATCACTTTATGTATATCAGTTGTATGCTCATTTGGGGACTCAACTTTATCGCTGTCTAAATACAAGGGACTGACGCACCACTTGAAATATCACTGTTATATCGTTCTATCATTGCACTGTGTCTCTTTTTCATACTGTTTATGGTTCAACGTAAACGACCAACATCATTAAAAGGCAATCTTTGGACTGTTGTTGGCTTTGGCTTATGTAACTTTGCGATCAGTTATTTATTGTTGTATTATGGAACCATTTTAACGATATCTGCGCTAGTGACACTTATTTTTTCTATGAAAGTCGTCACAACACCGCTTCTGATTAGTGTGTTTCTCAAACAAAAAGCAAGCGCAAAAATCTATATCGGCGGCGCATTCGGTATTTTAAGTGTCATCGTCACGCTCATACCACAACTGCATCATATGAGTGGTGACTTCCTATTAGGCGGTGCACTCGCCATACTTGGCACATGTATTACTTCGTTAGGCGATGTGTTCTCACTTTATAACAGTGACAAAAACATTGATCCCGTCTTCGCAAATACTGTAGGTATGTTTTCGGCTGTGATGTTGCTACTCATCTTTTCAGTCGTTAGCGGGCAGTCATTTACACTTCCAACGCAACCAACGTATTGGCTCGGACTCGGTTATCTGGCAGTACTCGCATCATTTGTCGCATGGTTGTTTTATTTGAAACTTGTCAAAAACATCGGGGCCTCGAAAAGTAGTTACATGGTTGCCGGCTTTCCAGCAATCGGTGGTATCTCAAGTGTCATCATCGGCGAATCACAACTGACGCTTTATCTAGTACTCGGCATTATCTTCGCCGTATTCGGTGCCTATATCGCCTTGTCTAAAGAGCGACAAAGCGCATAGTAAAAGCCCTGCAGAAGTCCAATTAGACTTTTGTAGGGCTGTTATTTGAAATACAACGATTCACTTAGATACCTTCAACACCAATAACATGATGAACTTAAAAATAATGAAGAAAATAATGGTTTTCAACGTCAATTCTCCAAGTGTTAGTAAAAAACCTCCAAACGTCTGATGTGTAAAAATATTGACGTTTGACACTGCTAAAATCAGTGAAGCACCTAATAAAAACCAGTTACTAGTAACGAGTTTTAACATTTTATCTCCCCCTGTTTATCGTTCGTCAAAAAGCACTTTATATTTATATTGACGTATTCCATAAAAACAAACATGCTATTTTTGACTTATCTATAAATAAACAGTCATGATTAACATCTGTGTATTTGGGCTATCGTTTAATATACCAACCTCTGTAAGGCATGATGATTTTATATATTAAACACAAACTGCTCTTTATTGTAGGTCTGCTCATCATTATATTAACGCTCGTCTTTCATCAAACGTTAGCCAATACGCTGATAAGACTACTCCTTTATTTCTTAGGTGGCTTTGTCGTTTCAATATCTTTAGGATATCGTGAAAAGCCATGACAATAGACAAACCGTACAAAAGTGAACTACTGTCGCTTCTGTACGGCTTCTTTTTATGATTTTTCTGGTAGCTTTCCTACTAAGAACAACCAAAGGGCCAATGTTAATAACGTCTGTACTAAAATAAAAATAATCTTATGTTCTGAAATGACAGATTGGGACACGATGTAACGTAGTGTATTTGAGACAAGGAATGCAATGAGCACCAACTTTAATACATATACGAATCGGTTCATAACACCACTCCTTTTTACCTGAATATCCATCGTGTTATATGATGCATATTCCCTATATAACACAATTTATTCATAAACCAACAGTTAGGAACTGAAATTAAACACTTAGGAAATTAGTCACTAATTGGAATTAATTTTTGTTAAGATGAATTTGAGATAATCTTTGGAGCCGCAGCATTTTTTTTAAATTAAGAGGTGATTTATTTTGTTTAACAAATCTGAAGTAGTGTTTACGCTTTTTTTCAATATGATGTTAATTATCGTAGCGATACTTGGATTTTTAATATCTAGATTTATATTTGACTCTCTAGTTTAATCGTGCTAATTGTCCTTATAACTGTGGCTTCAGTGAATTTTAAAAAATACAGGAATATCTAGAAGTGTGGGCAAATACGTTCTAAATAACATTGTACGCTGAGAAATCATTTTATTTAATTCATCAAAATGATACGCTTGTTATAGAAATAAATAAAGGGGAGACACATCTATGTCATCAATCATAAATATTCTTATCATCATTATTATTCTGGCACTTCAATATTTCATGGCTAGTCGTCAGTCAGCTATATGGGGCGCTGTCATCCCCGTTATATATGTCTGCGTAATGATCTACCTATATATGACACATCACTTTCCTAGCTTTTTATCATTCATTCTATTCTTCGCATTAGGTGCCGTGTTCTTAATAGAAGAATGGATGCGTGGACGGAAAAATGCGAAATAATAAAAAGTGTGAATGGCTCATAATGTCCGTTCACACTTTTTGTTTGGGTTAATTATTTAAGAAGTTCTTATTCTTCAATACCGTCTTCGTCATATTTTGTAACTTCGCCATCTGCACTAATAATGTATGACCCTGCAAGTTCCCCTGACTTATCAACAAATGAGAAGCCCCAACTACCATCACTACGTTTTTCTGGCTCTTTATATGTGTACGCATCCGTATCCAATAAATGCCCTTCATAGTCTTCTACTAAGTCAATCACATTTTCACGTGTCACCGTTGTACTTGATGAGCTTGAGGCAGATGTAGTTTCTGATTCATCTGATGCTTCCAATGTTGGATCCGGGCCAACAACAATCTTACTCGCTAAACCTTTATAATCTTCATTGCTATGACGAGTGTATAAATCTTTCACGTTAAATATTTGTGTAAGACCATTTGTATCATTGATAATATAATCATATGTTACTGGAGATTGTGTGGCATACACTAATACTCGATCATTAGATACTGCAACAAATGGGACTGCGTTGATTCTAACTGGAAATATTCGGTAAACTGTTAAATCACTTGGTGACCCAGGAAGTACTACCCCAGGTGATTGCGGTGCCAATGTAAGTTGACTTACAGGTTTCATTTCAACAGGCATGTAAGACATAGGTTGGTATAAATATTGGCCACTTGCTAATTCATTAGCTGTAATACTTCTTGATTCAATACTTGGTTCATAAAGCGCCAACGCAATTTTTTCTTCATCTGTTAAGTTTTGAACAATTTCATCTACTGATGGCTGTTTGGAAGCTGCTTGGTTTGTGTTGCTGTCAGGATTGGCTTTTTGTTGATTTTCTGATTCATTATTTTTATTTACTTCATTTCCTTGTTTTGATACTTTTCCTTGTGATTGATTATCTTTATTATCATCCCCACCAGAACATGCCACTAACGTAACTGCTAACGCTGTTGCTGTTAAAACGCCTAATAGTTTCTTCAAAGTAAAATCATCCTTCCCTTTTATAAAGACTCTTCATACAAAAATATTATCTCATATAACTATCGAACATTGAAGTACTACTTTAATGATTTAGTTGTGTTTTTGTGTGTAATAAACGCCATATTCCTCCCTTTAAAAGCTAATATGGCGCTTGTTATTCAATTCAGTAAGCATTCAATAAACGTATCATTTAATTCATACACAGCTGGATTTCTTTTGAGTTGAACAAGTTGCTGTTCATATTTTTGAATGACTGCATTAACCTTATTTCTAGAAAAGCCAGTCACACTTGTGAGTTCTTTCAATGAAATACGTGAATAGCGACTTCCAAATAGCTTATCTTGCAATAAAACAAAGAGTACACCCATTTCATACTTATCTTTCGTTGTTTTCTCAAGCGCTGTACGCAGTTGATCTAATAATTGCTGGTTATGTTCAAATGTTTCAAGAACGTGTTTTTGCCCTTCTATCACAAAACCCAACATATCTGCAATAAAGCTCGTGAGTTCTCCTTTATTATAAAAATGAGATGTATTTTCAAAAGCTTTATAATATTTCTGCTTATTACGATTGACTGTGTATGAAAATGTAAGTGCTGTGAAAGCATCTAATGTATCATGTAACATTTTAGCTAACATATATCTTCCGACGCGGCCATTCCCATCATAAAATGGATGTGTATATTCAAAGATAAAGTGACTCGCCATGATTTTAAATATTTGTGGTGCTTCATCATATTTAATAAAAGTAAGCATGCTTTGTAAGTGCTCGATAATATCTTGTTCACTTGCCTCATTGCGATGCACCCATCTATTTCTTGAATCATCATATACACCGACAGATGCTTTTCTAAACAGCACACCATCTGGCATATCTTTTTCTTTCACTTCCGTTGAAACCATTTTGTCGAATACATTACGAATATCTGAAATAGTATTCACTTTACCGTCGTCATCATTCAACATCAAGTACTGACCGACGAGCCCATCAAAGCGTTGATAATCCGCTTTCGCTTCTACATAAAAAGTTACACGCAAGTTAAATTCTTGATATGGAATCCTGTTATTTCAACACTTCACCACATTCTGACTTCCTGTATTCGGCTACTTTGGAAGTTACACGCAAGTTAAACATCCCTTCCCCCCACCTCTAACGGCACATATTCTCAATTAATGCTATACTTATTTATTATCAAAGCAGGCAGGTTGTTCACGATATACCTGTCTGATGTCCATATAGTAAGAACATATTAAAGGGGTTTAACGCAATGAAACAACTGCAACATTTAGCCTTTACTGCCAATGAGCGCATGGTGTTAAAAACAATTTTCAATCATAAACCAATTTCTATGACAGAGATTTCGCGTCTAACGGATACGAATAAGGCGACGATTTCTGGTGTGCTCAATCGTTTGAAAGCGCAACAAGTGGTGTGTGAAGCAGGTCAAGGGGAAAGTACGAAAAAGGGCGGTAGAAAGACGATTTTGCTGGAGATTAATCCGGATTTTGGCTATACCGTGGCGCTGGATTTTACATACGATTCTGTTGATATGATGATCAACGCTTTCAACGGCAAAGTGATAGCGTATGACTCCTACCCACTCTCGGAAAAGACGATGGCGCATGCGTTAAATATCGTAGAAGCACAATTGGATCCAACTGATACACGTGGCACACAACACGGTCTGCTCGGTGTTGCCGTATCGATTCATGGTGTCGTCAATCAAGATCAATCCATTCGTACATCGCCGTTTCTAAAGTTGGACGACTTATCCGTACTCGCGCGTTTGGAACAACACACGCAAGTACCTGTGCTAATTGAAAATGAAGCGAATTTGGCCGCACTTTATGAACACGCATTGCGCAATCATACGTGTACCGAAAGTTTGGCCACTTTAAGTATTCACAAAGGGATTGGTGCCGGTCTTATTTTAAATAACCGATTGTATCGAGGTGCGGATGGCAGTGCTGGAGAAATCGGACAATCATTAGTGCTCGTCTCAGACACACACTATGACAAAATTGAAAATATCTGTTCTCAAGATGCGTTAGTTTCTCGTATTCGTGCGCGCCTAAACGAACCGTTAACACTTAAGAACATCAGCGAACATTACCACGCACAACACCCGATTGTTCGTGAAGAAGTTCAAAATTTTATCAACCGAATTGCGGTGTTGATTTATAACTTTTCCATGCAGCTGAATCCGGCGCACATCTATATTAACTGCCCGATTATGAATGAAATTCCAGACATCTTGCTTCAAATTCAAAACAAACTCCAAACCTTCTCATATGATGCTACAGCAATTCGACTGACATCTAACGTTCAATACGCGACGCTGTTCGGTGGCACACTAGGCATTACACAAAAAATCTTAAATATCGATAATATCAAACTTGATTTTACGGACTAACAAAGGCAGCCCGCTCGATGGGTTGCCTTTTTATATGCGAAAACGTTTACAAAATTTTAAAAGGGTGCTATATTCTAGTTAGTTGATTTAATAAACAAACTAACTTGTAGGAGGTTTTCTCTATGACATATTTCAATATAGACAAAGTAGCGTATGAAGGACCAACATCAACGAATCCATTGAGTTTCAAGTACTACAACCCGGATGAAAAGATTGGCGACAAAACGATGAAGGAACATTTAAGATTTAGTGTCGCATACTGGCACACATTCACAGCGGACTTATCTGACCCATTCGGTACAGGAACTGCGCAACGTGACTGGGATGATTTAGATGAAATGGACAAAGCCAAAGCACGTGTGGACGCAATTTTTGAATTTATGGATAAGACAGGTATTGAATATTTCTGTTTCCATGATGTGGATATTGCCCCTGAAGGTCGTACACTTGCAGAAACGAACGCAAACTTAGACGTGATTACAGACTTAATTAAAGACAAAATGGCTGAGACAGGTAAAAAACTGTTATGGAATACAGCGAACAACTTCACACATGAACGCTTTGTACATGGTGCCGCAACATCTTCTCACGCGGATGTCTTTGCCTATGCAGCCGCAAAAGTTAAAAAGTCATTAGAAATTGCTAAAAAGTTAAATGCGGAAAACTTTGTATTCTGGGGTGGACGTGAAGGTTATGAAAGTCTGCTTAATACGGACATGAAGTTAGAGTTAGACAACTTGGCACGTTTCTTCAAAATGGCAAAAGCCTATGCCGATGAAATTGGTTTTACAGGTCAATTTTTGATTGAACCAAAACCGAAAGAGCCAACATCACACCAATATGATACAGATGTCGCAACAGCACATGCGTTTTTACAAAAATATGACTTGGATGGCTTCTTTAAATTTAATATTGAGGCAAACCATGCGACGCTTGCTGGACATACGTTCCAACACGAATTACGCTATGCACGTGATAACGGTATGTTAGGTTCAGTTGACGCAAACCAAGGTCACCCATTACTCGGTTGGGATACAGATGAGTTCCCTTCAGATGTTTATGAAACAACATTGGCAATGTACGAAATTTTGAAAAACGGTGGCTTGAATCCAGGTGGTCTCAACTTTGATGCGAAACCACGTCGTACATCATTTACACAAGAAGATTTAGTGTTAACGCATATCGTGGGTATGGACGCATTTGCGCTCGGTCTACGTGTGGCGCACAAAATGATTGAAGACTGTTTCTTTGAAGATCTTGTTGATAAAAAATACGCATCTTACAAAGAAGGTTTAGGTGCAAAAATTGTTAACGACGCGACATCTTTTGAAGAATTGGAACAACATGCGCTACAACTTGGCGATATTCAGTTAGAATCTGATCATTTAGAAGTCATTAAATCACGCATTAACCAATATATTTTAACAATTAACAACGAGGGATGATGCACATGAAATACGTAATCGGCATGGACATCGGAACGAGCGGGTTAAAAAGTTTGAAAGTCAATATGGCGGGAGACGTTGTAGATCAATACAGCGTCTCTTATCATACGGAACACCCGCAATCCGGTTATAGTGAAATGGACCCCGAAGTTTGGTATGACGCAACGATAGAAAGCTTGAAATATTTTGTAGACAAAGGTGCATCGGAAGATATCGTCGGTATTAGTTTTTCAGGCCAAATGCACGGATTGGTCATGATTGACGCACAAGGCGATGTCATTCGACCAGCAATTTTGTGGAATGACACGCGAACGTCTGATGAAGTGCGCACACTGCTGGATACAGTTGGCTTGGATACATTTTTAGCACACACTCAAAACACAGTGTTAGAAGGCTTTACGTTACCAAAATTGATGTGGGTACAGCGACATGAACCTAACAATTCCTCAAAAATTTATAAAATCATGTTGCCGAAAGATTATATTGCCTACCGTCTCACAGGCAACGTATACAGTGAACCGTCAGATGCTTCGGGAACGTCATTGTTCAACGTTAAGGAAGGTAACTGGGCACAACCATTGTTGGAACAACTGCAGTTAGACCCTACCATTTTGCCTGACATTATCCCGTCTCATGGCAAAAATGGCAACTTGTCAACAGACATTCAAGCACAACTTGGCCTGTCACACGCGATTGCCGTCTACCAAGGTGGTGCGGATAACGCGTGCGGTGCCCTCGGCTCAGGCATTACCGATGATCGTACGCAGATGGTCAGCATCGGGACGTCTGGCGTGGCACTTGCGATTCAAAATGACGCAAATTTTGAAAATGATGGCAGTATTCATTATTTTAACCACTGCGTTCCAAATCAAAATTACATTATGGGCGTCACGTTGTCTGCAGGTTATAGCCTCGGTTGGCTGAAAAAGTTACTCGCTGCAGACGCTGACTTTGACACGTTTTTAGACGACCTACCGTCTACGAAAGCTGGCGCAAACGGCTTGTTGTTTACACCGTACTTGCTCGGCGAACGGACACCGTACAATGACACAACGATTCGAAGTAGCTTTATCGGCCTCGACGCGACAACAACGGACAACGACTTGAAACGCGCGGTCATTGAGGGCATCACTTTTTCGATTAACGACAGTATCGACATTATTCGAAACAGTGGTAAACCGGTTGAGCGCATCGTCTCTATCGGCGGTGGCGCGAAGAACGCTACGTGGCTGCAAATACAAGCTGACGTTTTCGGCGCAGCGATTCAGACGTTAGCGCAAGAACAAGGTCCAGCATACGGTGCAGCGATGTTGGCGGCGATGGGTGCAGGTTGGTTCGAGGACTTCCAAGCGATTGGCGAACAATGGATTGCATATCGCGATGAGGTGGAACCTGACGAGGCACAGCGACGAACGTACCAACAATTGTTCCCAATTTACCAAGCTGTCTATCAACAAACACAATCAATCTCTCAGCAGTTACTGTCATTTAAATAAACAAGGGGATGCAAAACATGAGAAATTACGACAATAAAAAGTTCATTTTTACCATTGCCTTAATCGCAACGCTTGGCGGTTTATTATTCGGTTACGATACCGCTGTTATTTCAGGCGCAGAACAATCACTTCAAAAATATATTACCGCTGACTATAACGATTTGATTCACGGGTTGACCGTTTCCAGCGCCTTAATCGGCTGTGTCATCGGTGGTATCTTGTCTTCATCACTATCTAGTCGTTTTGGCCGTAAGCGTACATTACAAATCGCCGCAATTCTTTTCGTTATTTCAGCATTACTGTCAGGTTACCCAGAATTTCTGTTTTTCACACCTGGCGAACCGACTTTAATGTTATTGATTATGTTTAATATTTATCGTGTTATCGGCGGAATTGGTGTTGGACTCGCATCAGCGATTTCACCTGTCTATATCAGTGAAATCTCGCCTTCCAGCATTCGTGGACGTCTCGTATCGTTCAACCAATTCGCCATTATCTTTGGGATGCTCGTCGTGTATTTCGTGAACTACGGCATCATCTACGGCGAAACACAACATTGGATTCAAACAATCGGTTGGCGCTACATGTTCGCCACTGAAGCCATTCCAGCAGCCGTCTTTTTCTGCTTATTGTTCTTTGTGCCAGAAACACCACGTTATCTGACGCTCATCAACAAAGAAGACGAAGCATTATCTGTACTGAACAAAATTTATACTTCTGCATCACATGCACAAAAAGTTTTTAATGATATTGTTTCAACAAAAAATAAAGAAACAGACGTCAAAGCACCCCTATTTAGTTTCGGTAAAACAGTTGTCATTGTTGGGATTTTCCTATCAATTTTCCAACAATTTATCGGAATCAACGTCGCCCTCTACTACGCACCACGTATTTTTGAACAACTCGGTGCAGGTGGTAACGCAGCGATGGTTCAGACGGTTGTTATGGGCTTAGTCAACGTTATCTTTACCGTTGTTGCCATTTTATATGTTGATAAATTCGGGCGTAAGCCGTTATTAATTATTGGCTCAACAGGTATGGCTATTGGGATGATTGGTATGAGCGTCCTTACAGCGAACGGCACATTTGGCATCATTACGCTATTATTCATGGTCATCTACACAGCGTCATTCATGATGAGTTGGGGACCAATCACATGGGTACTCCTATCTGAAATCTTCCCGAACCGTATCCGTAGTGGCGCCATGGCTATTGCCGTTGCTGCACAATGGCTCGCAAACTTTACCATCACATCAACGTATCCGTCTATGATGGCATTCAGCGGCACATTCACATACGGCTTCTACGCCTTAATGTGTATCTTATCTGGCCTGTTTATCTGGAAATTCATCCCAGAAACAAAAGGCAAAACACTCGAAGCACTCGAAAACGTATGGCAGAAATAACATTAATCCCCCAGCGACACACAAAATGTGAACGTTGGGGGATATTTATTTACAAACCTTTTCTATTAATTTGTCGTTTTAGAAATACCAATATTAATAAACCATGTACAATCGTCAATCCTTTAAATATCGGCGAACTAAATGAGATAAAGAAAGCTGTTAATACGACTTCCAGCACTAATATAACGATAATCAGTGCCAGCAATACTTGTTGAGACTTTGGCATTGACTGCTTTTGTTTGTTCTCCATAAACGCTCCTTTGTCGAATCTGTATTTCCCAAATTGCGACATTCCCTTAATGCGATGATAACATAAGTTTTCTTTACTTAGAGTTATACACCTAATCCAATTCTCGATTAACACGTTGATATACAATGAACATTAATATAAATAGAATAATTGCCTGGGAAATATCGGAAACAAGCAATATATTCTCATACCCCACTACCAACAGCGCAACGTCGATCACAAACCAGGCGATTGAAACCATCAGTGCATAGCGAAATATTTTTTCAAACACTTCTCCAAATAGCACTTGCGCACGCTCCCAATTTTGTTGGTTTTTCATTAATTTTTTAGTGCGAAAACCATAAAAATAATTAATTTGTTGGGGCGGTGCACTAGAAAATAGTCGTCCTACAAAAAAACACATCAAACTGCATGGTAGCAATGTCATATTATTCTCCCCTTTATCTAATGACTTAGCACTATCATACCCTATCAACTAGAGCCTATGTACTTGAGATATTGTTAACTCCTTTATACGTTTTACTAATTTTCACCCTACCTTATTACACAAAAATGTTTCTGTGTTTTATTGTACATTGTGAACAAAATAACATTTGATTTCTTCCATTTATGTGCTAACTGTACGATTTAATATATCTTACAATAAAGGTACAAGATAATGTCAGGAGGAATAGATATGAAAATTTTAGTTGCTGGAGAAATTCCTGAATCAGGTATGACGTTTTTACAAAAACATTTTGACTATGTTGATGTTTTTGAAGGCGAAAAGCTTATTACGAAAGAAACGCTTATCGAAATGATCAAAGATAAAGATGCGTTAATCAGCTTGCTTTCAACAAATGTCGACAAAGACGTTATTGATGCGGCACCAAACTTAAAAATTATTGCGAACTACGGTGCGGGTTTTAATAACATTGATACGTACTATGCACGATCAAAAGGCATTGATGTAACAAATACGCCTAATGCCTCTACAAATGCGACGGCTGACTTAACATTTGCGATTCTTTTAGCAGCTGCAAGACGTGTTGTTGAAGGAGACGAACTATGTCGAACAGTTGGCTTTAATGGTTGGGCACCGTTGTTTTTCAGAGGACGTGAAGTGTCTGGCAAAACAATCGGTATTATTGGCTTAGGAGAAATTGGTTCTGCGGTAGCGAGACGTGCAAAAGGTTTTGACATGGACATTTTATATTGTGGCCCATCAAGACATGAAGACAAAGAACAAGCGCTTGGTGCTAAGTATGTCTCACAAGAAGAATTATTAAAAACGGCAGACTTTGTCGCAATCAACTGTTCTTATAACCCATCTATGAAACATATGATTGATGCGGAAGAAATCGCGATGATGAAACCAACTGCTTACTTAATTAACGCCTCAAGAGGTCCTATCGTTCATGAAGCTGCTTTAGCCGATGCGCTAGAAAATAAGGTCATTGAAGGCGCTGCACTCGATGTATTCGAATTTGAACCTGAAATTAATGACAAACTGAAATCATTGAAAAACGTTGTGATCACACCACATATCGGAAATGCGACATTTGAGGCACGTGATATGATGGCTGAAATTGTAACAACGAATGTCTACAAAAAGTTAAACAACGAATCACCTGACTACATTGTTAACTAAGGAGGACACTATGACTCGAGAACGCTATTTCAAATTAGATACGTTACATCAGTATTGTGACTTTGAAGCGAAAAAGAATATCTTTTATCAGTCAAAACAATCTGCCGGCGCAGTATGGTGCATCCGTCCTGGACAATTTCTAAAAGCACATAAACATGCGGATGCAGATGATGTCTGGATTGTTTTAGAAGGCGAGGGCGAATTCACTACGAACAACGGTGAAAAACGCACGATTGCTAAAGGAGATATTATCGTCTCTTATCCTGGTGACATTCATGGTGTCTATAACAATGGCACAGAAAACTTTGTGATGCTCGGCTTTGCGACACCAATGCCACTAGATTTTATTGAATGTTAGTCATATGTGGGATAGATGAGACTGCTATCCCACGCATGTAAGTTCCCATACCTAATAGCTTAACCCCGCTACGAGATAGATGCTTGGTACACATCATTTCGTGGTGGGGCTTCTCTTTGGGAGCGGGACTGGCATCTCATTTTTCTAAAAAGATTCCGTGGTCCCACCCATGCCAGTCAGCTACTGCCATCGACATAAATACTCACACTTAAATTGAATGCTTCTATTAATATCCCCAGTACCGTGTTATACTAATTTTAATTTCTTTTGGCTTCCCTAGTAGGTTGAAAATGCCATTTATTTTGGTTATTAGACAACTTAACGGAATTTAAAAATAGGACTCGTGACTTTTCTCACGAATCCTATTTTTTCTTATAATGTAATTTTTGTTCCTGCTTGTCCTGCTAATGCATCGACAGCGTCTTCTAATGCGCAAATAATGGCCTCTTTACCGGTCTTCGCAAATTCTATTGCCGCTTCTACTTTTGGCAACATACTGCCTGCTGGGAATTGATTTTCTTTAATATATTGTTCAGCTTCTGCCACTGTCATATATGTCAGTTTCTGCTGATTGTCTTTACCCCAGTTGATATACACATTCGGCACATCTGTTAACATCATAAAGACATCGGCATCGGTTTGTTGTGCAAGTTTCAATCCTGATCTATCTTTATCAATGACTGCATCCACACCTTGAATATCTCCTGCTTCGTCTTTATAAATCGGGATACCACCGCCACCAGATGATACGATAATTGTGTTATCAATCAATTGGTTAATCGCATCAATTCCATGTATTTTCTGTGGTTCTGGTGAAGGTACCACACGTCGATAGCCTCTACCCGCATCTTCCACCATAATATAACCTTTAGTTTCTTCCAATTGCTTGGCTTCCTCTTCTGTAAAGAACACGCCAATCGGTTTCGTTGGGTTGTCAAATGCTGGATCTTCCTTATTAACTTCTACCATCGTCATTAATGTCACTACATTTAAGTCAATCTGCGCATCATGTAATTTATTCTTTAATGCCGTTTCTAACATAAAGCCAATAAACCCTTGTGACTCCGCGCTACTTATAAAGATTGGCAATGGCGCAATCGTATCTTTCGCCGCTTCATTTTGTGCAATGATATTACCGACTTGCGGACCGTTGCCATGCGTCACAATAATGTTATGTCCTGCTTTTTTAATATCAATCATATTTTCACTTGCTTTAATTACGTTTTGATATTGGTTGTCATATGTTGGTTCTTGCTTAGGACGTAATATTGCGTTACCACCTAATGCCAACACTACCTTCTTGCCCATACATATCCTCCTTTATATAGCAGAAAAGATACCATAAGCGGTATCCTTTCCTGAAGAAGACCCGACGTTTAATAAGTGCATCATACTCAGGGAAGGGTTGGATTCATTTAATAAATCAGTGAGGCGTGAACTAAACACACCTTCAAGTGCAAGATTTAAAAATTGCTTACTTACCAAAGTCGTACAATCTTCTTGTAATATTTTTTTAATCAACGCTCGTTTCGTTGGGGTAATAAATGGGGTGATACTGTGTACAAAAAGCATCCCCACCAAAATATCATCGCCTGTTGGGGTCAAGCCACTACCTCGCCCAATAAAATAGCGCAGCATACCTTCATCGTTATCACTTGTTAAATCTGTTAACAGTAAATCAACCTGTTGTTTATTAAAATCAGTATCTTCATACTCACTAAAATCAATCTTTTTAAGTTCATCGATAAATGCCGTATTCTTGATGAACCTATCTTTAAAATTAATTACATCGCCATTCAGTCTTACAATGTGTGTGGAGAAGTAAAGACAATGATGCTTCATCTTTACTTCACTACCCACTTGAATATCATCTAATAACTGCATCTTTGTTTGTGCATCTACATTGATACCAAAAGGGAACAAACCATTTTCTGCTGTACCAACAAATATGAGTTCTTGACGCTCATTGATGATATTAAATCCTTTATTGAACACACTATGAATGGTTAGACGCTCTGCATTCAAAATCTTGAACACATCACTACCGATCACATTTGTATCAAATATCAAGATGTGTATCCTAATTTCTTAGCATATGCTTTAATGGCTTTTTCGAAACATTCAATAGGTGGATGAACTGTTCCTGCACCAATTTGTCCAAAGCCGGCAACTTTATGTGCAATACCTGTATTAATGACCGGTGTAATGCCTGTTTCAACAACTTTTCTTGCATCAATACCAAGTGGTGCCCCTTTAAAGTTCCATGTCGGAATAATAAAGTTAGGGTTTTCGGCAATACAAATTTCTGTCATTTGATTCGATGTTTCAAGCGCATCGTTAAAACCACCTGTACCAACAAAGCGTGTCACTGCTGGTGCCGCAATCATCGACATACCACCGACACCGATTGTTTCTGTAATCGCTGAGTCACCAATATCTGTATTGGCATCTTCTGCTGAGTAACCTGTGAAGTACAAGCCTTGTGGCGTATTGACAGGGCCTGTGAACCACTCGTCTCCCATACCAGCAATACGAATACCGAATTCTTTACCGTTACGACACATTGCCGTTACAATCGTACCTGCTTGAATTGTACGTGCTGCGTCCATCATTGCTTTACCAGTCGCCATAGCAATATTTAAGAAAAATTGGTCTGTATCTGACAAGAACTGTAAAACATCTTGTTTATCTTGGTCTTCTACGTCATCTAAACCTGAAATAATTGGTGCCATATCTCTTAAGAATGCGTATGATGCCGCAATGTTACGTTGGTGGAATTCATCGCCCATCGCAATCGCTTTAGCAATAAGTACGTTAATATTCAAACCACCATCAATTGTTCTCAACGCTTTGCTCAATACAGGACCTAAAACGTCTTTCATCCAATGTAAACGGTCAATCACTTGTTGGTTATAGGCACCAAATCGTAACACAGCACCGATACCTTCGTTCATTTGGCAATACGCTTCGTTCCCATTTTCCTTATTCACAACAACGAGGACTGGCATATTCATTGATGTGATACCACCCATTGGGCCAACTGCATTCACGTGATGACACGGAATAAACTTGATTTTACCTGTCTCTAATAATTGTCTTGCACCTGCTTCATCGCTTGCCCAGCCTTCAAACAAAATGGCGCCGACACATGAACCTTGCATTGGATCTGTCATGTCTTCATATGTCATCGGTGGACCTGCATGTAACAGGACGTGTTCTTCCAACTCAGGAATCACTTCATGTGCTGGAACAACATCCGTTAAAAATGGAGACGCAGCAATAACTTTTTCAACAACTGCTTGGTTGGCTTCATCTATTGTTTTAAAATTCATTAGTTAGTCTCCTTTTCATAGTTATTTAAAAATTGTAGTACTTTGATTAATTCTGTATCTCCGCCAGCAACTGGTTTCCAATTAAACTGAACGTATGGTGTATCATGGTCTTGAAGTGCTGTTGTAAAACTCTTCAAGCCAACATTAATCACACTTGGTTTATTGTTGATCAGCTGCATCACTTTGTCGTCTATTGTAAGGTCTTCCGCAACTACTTCGAAAGTTCTTGTCGTTTTTTCAGGTTGAACGACTTTGCCGCCTAACAACTCAATTGCTGTACGCACCATTTGATCGTTTGTATCACAAATATGTGCCCCTGCATTCGCTAAAATTGTTTTTTGTGCTTCATAGCCTTGGTAATCTTTCGTTGTCCCTACAACTGTTGCCAATACAACGATTTCACGTCCTGCTTGTTTTGCACGATCAATCACTTCAGTAATAATTGGTGCCAGTTCATTTGCCATATCATCATGACTGCCATAGCCAATAACGTTATCTAACATAATGACTGCTGTACGTTCATCTTCAACCGCTTGACGGAGCTTTTCTTTACGAATTTCTGGGTCAATCATTGGATGTGGCTTACCTTGTGTATACATATCATCGCCTAAATCAATGACTTCATGATGTTCTGATTTCAATGTATACCCTTCTGCATGGTCGCCTGTTACATTAAACGCATCTTGGATTAGAATCGCCGCTTCATAAGCTAATGTACCGCCTGAATAATAACCTTTAATGCTCGTTTGTTCTGCCTTGAAGGCTGGCTTCACATCAGACAATGACTTAGGCACAAACGATGGTGTTTCACCATTTGCCAATTGGACAGATACAACCGCCGCTTCTTCTAGTGTGTAAGCATTGTAAATATTTTGCTCATCGAATGTTGGTTTATGTCCAAGAAATAGTGTCACAATCGGCTTAGAAATATTTCTAAGTGTGTTCATCACTTTTTCTTGAACTTCCTTTGCAGGCGGCTTAGAAATGACTGTGATGACATTAACAGTTGGATCTGCATTCAATGCTTTAATACTATCAATCATCGTTACTGCACCGACTTCAGTCGATAAATCTCGACCACCCGTACCGATGGCATTTGTTACACCTTTGCCAAGACGGTCGATAATTGTCGTTACTTCTTGAATACCTGTACCAGATGCACCGACAATACCGATGTCACCTTTACTTACTGTATTCGTAAACGCTAATGGCACACCATGGACAATCCCTGTACCACAGTCAGGCCCCATGACTACTAAGCCTTTGTCATGTGCCATTTGTTTTAGTTTCACTTCATCTTCTTTAGCAACATTGTCACTGAACATAAATACATTCAAGTTGTGTTTCAATGCATTCTCAGCTTCCATTGCAGCGTATGTGCCAGGAATTGAAATTAAAGCTAGGTTGGGCTTTTCTGCCATATCTAATGCTTGTTTCCAACTCACTGCTTCTTTGTTAGACGTGTTATCAGCAGCTTCTGTTTCACCTTTTAATGCTGCTTCAACTTCTGCTTTAACCGTCTCAACTTTTTCTGGATCTTCAGTATCAATGACAATCACAATATCGTTAGCACCTGCTTGCTCTAATTCATCTGTCGCCAAGCCAGATGATTTGAAAATATCTTTATTGGCAGGTGTTCCCATCATGACTGACGCTTTATTTACGCCATCAATACCGCTTAATTTATTAGAGAGTAACATCAGTACGATAGAATCTTGATACGTATTTTCTTTAATTACTGTGTATAACATAATGTTCCTCCTTATTTATTCTGCAAATCGATTCTTACCGTGATATCTGTCGTAGTGGACATCATCACTCATCAAATAGTTGTAAATATTATCTGGAATCTCTATACCATCTTCATCATATTTTTTAGCGCGTAACTTGCCGCGTTCCCCAGGGTAATACACTTCATCAAATCCTTGAGCTGCCGGCTGTTGCTTAAGTTCATCCAACATTGTCGAAATTTGTGTTTTAAACATCTCAGGATCTGTAAAATATGCTGGGTTAATCACAATGTGCAATTGTCCTAAATCTCGCCCTTTTGTCATATCTTGATACATAGAAGTTACGTGAATCCCTTGTGGCAAGCCGAGTAATGCACCAGAAAGAATGTCTACCATCATCATCAAACCATAGCCTTTGGGACCAGCGACTGGTAACAAAGCATGAACGTCTCGAGAGTTGGTTGTTGGTACGCCCGAAGCGTCAACTGCCCAGGTATCAGGAATATCCTTACCTTTACTACGCGCATCGAGAATTTTACCCCACGCCTGTACAGTCGTTGCCATATCAAATGTAATAATACGATCATCATTTGTTGGACAACTAAAAGCAATCGGATTCGTACCAAAGTACGGCTCCGTTCCACCAAATGGCACAACCATCGGATCAGATTGACAGACACTCAGCGCAACCATACCTTCTTTGGCTGCTTTTTCAACAAAGTAACCTAATGCGCCACTATGAGAAATCGCTTTGACACCGACAATCGCAACACCATTTTCCTTCGCCATCGTAATCGCTTCTTCCATGGCGTATAAAGCCGCTTCATGCCCTGGTCCATTATCACCATGATAGATGGCAGATGATGGTCCTGTTTTCTCAAGTCGATACTCTGGATGAAGCGTTATGCCTCCTTTAGCAATTCTTTCTGCATAGTATTCCACTCGTACAGCACCATGAGAATGAATCCCTCTATGATCAGCGAATACCAATACATCTGATACATGAGCAGCAGACACTTCTGGCAGTCCCGCCTTCATTAATTTTTCTTTAATTAATTGAAATAATTGTTCTTTCGTAACTCTCATCAGTAGAACCTCCTCCCTGTTCATTACTTATTGTGTTAAATAATCGTATATTTCTTTAGCAACTGGTATGCCACTTTCTTTATACTTTTCAATGACCGTTTCTTGAATTTCTCCAGGATAATACACCTGTTCAAATCCTTTTGCCGGTGGAATCGCATGCAGCTCATCCACCATTTGAGAGACTTGTGCTAAAAAGCGTTCTCTATCTCCAAAAAATGCTGGGTTAATCACAATGTGCAATTGTCCAAGCTTTCGGTATTCTGATAAGTCTTTGTACATAGACGTTACGTGTTGACCAAATGGCAAGCCGAGTAATGATCCGGATAAAATATCAATCATCATCATTAAACCGTAGCCTTTAGGGCCAGCTACTGGTAACAATGCCGCCACATCATGTGGGTTCGTCGTTGGTTCGCCTTGGTTATCAACTGCCCAAGTTTCAGGAATATCCTTACCTTTACTACGCGCATCAAGAATCTTACCCCATGCTTGTACCGTCGTTGCCATATCAAAAATAATCGGTTTGCCATCTTGTTTCGGTGTCGCAAACGCAATCGGATTCGTACCAAAGTAAGGCTTCGTTCCACCAAATGGCACGACCATCGGATCTGATTGACATACTGTCAGCGCAACCATACCTTCTAACGCTGCTTGTTCAGCAAAGTACCCAATTGCACCACTATGTCCGATTTCTTTCACACCTACAACTGCAACGCCCTTATCCTTTGCCATCGCAATCGCTTCTTCCATTGCTTTGTAGGCAACGTAATGACCAACCGCATTATCACCGTGATAAATACCACTACAAGGCCCCGTCTGCTCGAACTTCAATTCTGGATTCAAATTGTAGCCTTTCGCTTTAATACGGTTAGAGTAATATTCCGCCCTCACTGCGCCGTGGGAATGAATCCCACGTTCGTCAGCGAAGATCATTAAATCTGCAGTCTTCTCAGCAAAGTGTTTAGGCAGACCCGAATTAACTAATTGTGTTAAAAATAATTGTCTTAGCTCATCTCGTTGTACATACACTAATTCTTCTGCCACGATAATACTCCTTTCTTCTATAATTCAATGTCTCTATTCGCATCTTTTGAATAGATATACGCGAATGGCTCGTCTAATCCGATCGCATACGTTGCTTGTGGTGAATAAGCACCCATAAAGATGTAATCGCCTTTATCTACAGGAATCCAGTTCTTATCAAGGTTGTACATACCTCTACCACTCAACACATACGCACCATGTTCTTGGACGTGTGTTTCAATGTAGCCGTGTGACGCACCTGGTTTGAATGATAAAATATGGAAGTTCATATCAAACTCTAATGATTTAGGGAGTAAGTCTTGAATTAACACTTCTTCCATACCTTCATATGCTTCTGGTTCAATGTCATTCACATTGCCAACAACAATGTCAGGTTTACCAACGTTTTCCGCTTCTTGATAGCGTTTTTTGTATAAGAACAGACGGCTGTCCTCGCCACCATTATTATTTTCAAATGTTAATTGAAGATGTGGTGGTACGTACAAATAACCACCTTCTGTTAACTCGTATTTTTTACCATCAACTGTCGCAGTAATCGCTCCATAGACAACATAGACAAATGTTTGGATGCCATTACCACCGAAACCTTGTTTGTTGCCACCTTGTTTTTTCACAGTGACTAAATAATCAACAAAGCGTGCACCCAGTCTCGGTGAACCTAAAATCGTAATATCACAGTCTTCAAACCCTGGGACCACATTGTTTACCAAACCATCTGGTGTAATTAATGCGAAATTGTCTTTCTTAATCACGGATCTTGTTTCTAATAAATCTTCTCTATAACCCTGTTTATGATTTAAATAACCCACGTGCAATCGCTCCTCTTATTAATATGCTAGTTTGTGTAATACGCTTGCTAATACTTCTATACCTTTGACTAAGTCTTCTACATCTGTTTCTTCTTCAACGTTATGTGAAATACCTTTAATAGATGGGACAAAAATCATGCCTGTTGGTACATGTTTCGCAAAGATTTGAGAGTCATGTCCAGCACCTGATGGCATCACTTTATATGCTTGCCCCGCCACTTCTTCAGCAGCCAACTCAACATTTTTAATAATGTCATCGTCCATTAACGTTGGTTCTTCATCCATCCATAAATTAATATTGACGTCCATACCACGTTGTTGTGCAACTTCTTTAATTGTCGCTTCTACTTCTTCTGCAAATTGGTTGAGCGCTTCTTGATCAATATGACGGCAGTCTACTGAGAATTCCACTTCACCCGGCACAACGTTCACTGTATTTGGTACAGGTGTCACATGACCAAATGTCAATACGAGTGGATCGCCAATTGCTTCTGCGCGTTTTACAAGTCGTTGGACAATTTCTGTAAAGGCAACAACTGCATCTTTTCGCAGTCCCATTGGTGTTGTCCCTGCATGGTTTGCTTCGCCTTTTAAGTTAATCGTATAGCGTTTTTGACCTACGATACCTGTTACTACACCAATTGATTTTTGTTCTGTTTCGAGTACTTTACCTTGCTCGATGTGCATTTCGACAAACGCTTTAATGTCATCACGAACTGTGTCATCTTGTCTAAAATCAAAGCCAGATTGACGCATTGCATCTGTGAATTTCACACCTTCTGCATCCGTAATGTCTTCTACATCTTTATTGTCTGCAAGGTTGAAGAAGTTTTTACTACCCCAGAATGTGTATGGGAAGCGGCTACCTTCTTCCTCTGCCAATGACAACACTTCAAGCGACTTTTTCGGTTGGCCATATTTTTCTAATAAATACTTAATTGCGACAATGGCAGATAAAATACCGAACTGCCCGTCTAAGTGACCGCCTTCAACAACCGTATCGATATGAGAACCTGACATAATTGTTTTTTCAGGATGTTCACTTCCTTCAATACGTCCTGTGAGGTTACCGACATCATCAAACGTCACTTCAAACCCTTCCTCTTTTAGAAGTGTTTCTAATGCGCGAACTGCTTCTGTCCACTCATCTGAATATAATAATCTGGTAATACCGCCACCTTGAAGGCCACCATAACTAGTAAATTGTTGATCTAAACTTTCAAACATTGTACGAATATCCACAGTATTTACCTCCTCGTTATATCTTCTACTTCAATTTTATACCGTCACCGGCGATAATTCTTTGACACTTCAGATAATAGTCACAGTGTTTTTTATCCAAGTTACACAAACAATATGACGAATTATCCACGTATACTAAAGTTAGGAAACTAGCTTCATCTAGAGAAAGAGGTGTATGTATGGAAGACGTTCTTATTTATAGTGGAGACACGCACACGCTCAAAGGGTCACTTTATACAGCAACAAACACATGTGATCGCGTACTTATTTATTTTCATGGGGGTGGGCTAATATTTGGTCAAAGAGATGACTTACCGCAAGCCTATATCGACGTCATCACGCAATACTATCATTTGCTTACCGTGGACTACCGTTTACTACCCGAAGCAGACTTTCAAGATATACTAGCGGATTTACAACATATTCATCATTACGTTCACACACAATTTGATAATGTATATTGTATGGGACGCTCAGCTGGCGGCTTTTTAAGTCTGATTTATGCGAGTCAATATGACGTACAAGGGCTTATTGACTTTTATGGCTTTTATCATGTGCGACATCCAGATTTTAAATCGATACCTAAAAACCATCTGAACGTGGCAAATATGCTAACTGATGAGATTAAGACACAGTTTACACTGCCGGACGTCTCAACAAGCTTATCACCACAGCCAAGATATCTTTTATATCTCTACTACAGACACCATGGATTGTGGCCATCACTGATCGATTATGAAATTGATACAGCAATACTCACACAGTTACCTAAAACATTTATTGCACATGCCCGCTACGATCCAGATGTTACAATTGCATATAGTAAAAACTTGTGCAACTTGAATAAACGCGCAACATTGGTGGAAATCGACAGTGATCATCATCAGTTCGATGAAACCGTAACACCCGATATGATTCAGCTCTATCATCAAGCATGTCAGTTTATTAAAAACGAGGAGGCGTTATTATGAACAAACATCGCATATTATCAACATTAAACAGCTTCAATAATTTAGGAATTAGCACGAAGTTAGACGGTATCAATCGTCTCGCATTTACACACAATGAAAGACTCGCCGCACTGAAGTTTTCCATGTACTGCCAAGAGTTAGGCATGTCCGTCTATTTCGATAAAGTAGGAAACGTCATTGCCAGACGAGATGGTAAGTACAATGACCTCCCACCTGTTGTGATTGGCTCACATATTGACACGGTTCCTGAAGGCGGACAATATGACGGATTATTAGGGGTTGTTGGCGCATTGGAAGTTGTAAGACATCTCAACGATATTAACTTTGTGACTGACCATCCAATTGAAATCATTGCCTTTAGCTGTGAAGAATCCGCACGCTTTAACGTTGCGACGATTGGTAGTAAATATTTGTGTGGAATGTTGAATGAAGAAGATATGAAGACGATTCAAGACAAAGACGGTCAGACATTATTAGACGTCGTGCAATCCATGACCTCTACTGAACCGCCAAGAAAGGCACCCTATCATGACCAAATGAAAGCTTTTCTAGAATTGCACATTGAACAAGGCCCTATTTTAGAAAACAAAAATAAAGAAATTGGTATTGTGACACATATCGCCGCACCAGAACGTTTCAAAGTGAAGTTACAAGGCGTAACGAGTCACTCCGGCTCAACACCGATGCCAATGCGTAAAGACGCCATGACATGTGCTGCAGAGATTATCCTACAAGTTGAACGCATCGCAAATAATTATCACAGTGATGGCATTGTCGCAACGGTTGGTGGCGTAAATGTAACACCTAATACCATGAACGCTGTGCCTGGTGATGTGCAACTATTAATCGATGTACGTGGCATTGACCAAGACATTCGAACAACAGTTGTAGGAGAAATTATGACGCAAATCAATAAGATTACAAGTGAACGAGACATCGTTGTGAATATCGATTCTCTTGGACAAGATACACCCGTTGTTTTATCAGAAAAGATTGCTGATATCATTGAAGATAAAGCAAAACTTCAAAAACGCACTTACCATCGAATGTTTAGCGGTGCTGGCCATGATGCAATGAACATGGCACAACTTTGTCCAACAAGTATGATTTTCATACCATGTAAAGACGGCATTAGCCACTCGCCAAAAGAATCTGTCACAACACAACAAATTGAAAACGGCATCAGTATTCTAATTGATACAGCAATCGAACTAGCGTCTTCAAGCATAAAATTATAAAAGCCCAGCTGGCATATATTTGCCAGCTGAGCTTTTTACGTTATTCAATTATTTTTTAATAAATTCACCGATGAACTCTGGTTTTAAACCTTCTGCTTGTTCATATGTTGTTTGACCACGTAAGATTGTTCTCACAACTTGCGCACCAATTTCTCTGCCTACATATGGGCTAATTTGGTGTCTATATGCCAAGTCTTCCGCTTTTAATGTATAAGGTGCGTCACGTTTGATGAATACAAAGTCCGCATCTTTACCTTCTTTAATACTACCTTTTTCTTTAAGGTCAAAGCGCTCAGCAGGATTCTTCGCAATGATTTCTGCAAATCGTGTTAAAGACATATTTCGTTTTTGAACACCTTCATCAAATAATACGTCAACGTTATTTTGTACGCCGGCAATACCGCCCCACGCTTCAAAAGCATTGTCTTTATCTTTTAACTCAGGGTTACATGGAGAGTGGTCACTAGTTACAAAGTTAATGTCACCATTCAAGACACGTTGCCACATACCTTCTAAACGTGCTTTTTCACGAATCGGTGGTGAACATTTTACAACTGGACCGATATCATCTAACTCTTCTTTGTAGAAGTAGAGATAATGTGTACATGTTTCACACGTTACGTCTACGCCTTCTTTTTGCGCCTTAACAATCGCTTCAACACCTTCTTCACATGCAACGTGAACGATGTGAATGCGACAGCCTGTTTCTTTTGCGAATAAAATTAATTTTTGAATTGGCTCAACTTCAGTGAAGGCAGGGCGACTATCAACATAAGCAGCCATTGTTGTTTCACCATTTTTATAAGCAATTTCACCTAATTTATCAGTAATTGCCGCATTTTCTGCATGAATTGATAAGATTTTGCCTGTCTTCGCAATTTGTTTCATACCTTCATACAGTGAATAATCATCGACATTCATGAAGTCACCATCAATCGAACGGTCACCACATGTCGCAACAAAACATTTATAAGCTACAACACCGTCTTCATCTAACTCTTGAATACCGCCATCCAGATTGTAAGGGACCAGACCACCATAACTTGCCACATCAACTGCTAACTTCCCTTTCCCCGCTTCATATTTCACTTGAATAGATTCATGATCCGTTGTCGCAGGAACTTGGTTAAGTGGCATTTCGATAATCGTTGTTACCCCACCTTTTGCAGAACCACGCGTACCTGTTTCATAACCTTCCCAGTCATCACGATAACCACCACCTGGCTCCGTAATATGCACGTGCGCATCAATCATACCAGGCGATACGATAAGACCTTTCGCATCAATGACTTCAGACGCTTCACCCAAGTCTGTTCCAATCTCCGCAATCTTACCGTCTTTAATACCAACCTCAACTTCTTTTGCTTCATCTTCTAAAATCACAAGTCCGTTTTTAATTAAAGTATCAAATTTCATGTTGCTTCACCTGTCCTTTTCCGAATTTTTTTAATATTAGATAGAGAACTGCTGCTGTTATAAAGCCAATAAACCAAGACAAATCAGAAATTACTTTCAACCCTGGAATAAAGCCTAAGAATGATACAATAACCCCTACAATCGTTGCGATATAAGCTTTCTTGTTCAAACGCTCCAAACCTGCAGGTGGATTGTTGGTATCGAAATAAAGTCTATCCAAATCCACTTCTGTATGAATCACGCGATAGAAATGTGCAATCATGACACCCGCAACTGGACCGAGAATGGCACCGATTAAGTTCAGAAACATAAAGATACTTTCGCTGTTTTCCATCATTTTCCAAGGCATGATAATCACACTGATCACAGCGGCAATGATAACACCGCGTTTATATGTGATGACTTTTGGTAGCAACGCACTTAACTGATACGCTGCAGGAATAATATTACTTGTCGCATTGGTAGAAATCGTTGTCATCAATAACACGCCAATCGCAAATACAATGGCTACAAGGCTATCCCATTTACCGATAATATAAAGAATATTCCATTCTTGTTTACCGCTAAATATAGAAGCACCAATCAAGATACAGACACTTGAGATAGCAAATAAGATATGCGCAACAACTACACTACCAATCTGCCCTACCACTTGTGCTTTTGTAGACTTCGCACTCTGTGTAAAGTCCGCCACACTTGCGCCAGGTGCAGCCCATACCGCAATCAATGAATTCATTACAACTAAAAAGCCTAAAATGACTGGATATGATGCGTGTGTGTTACTTGTTAAATCGTAAGCGAGAATATTACTAAAGCCACCGCCTACCTTAACACCCCAAATTGCCATACCACCAAAGATGATATAGATCAACGGGTTTAATACTGCTGTGAATTTATTTAAAATAGATCCGCCACCAAAACCGATAGCGAAGTTAATCAACCAAAAGATAAAGAATGCAATTGCGGCAGATGCTGTCAAACCTAAAAACTTACCATCGCCACCAATATTTGAAAATCCTGGGAACAATTTATCTAATAGTACAATTAAAGCAAGCGCTCCAGCATACGTTTGTAAACCAAACCAAGCAATACCTGCTACAACCCCACGTAAAATACCAGGTAATTTTGCCCCCATATCACCATAAGTTAACCTTAGATGCATGGCGAAAGGAATTCCGTATTTTGATCCAGCATAGCCATTCGCCGCCAAAAGAATACCAATCGCAACCGAACTAATCACAAGTGCAATCATGATTTGCAATGGTGACAATCCCAGTAACAAGAACCCTCCTACCGCTGTGTAATTGGGAATGTTGTGAACAGCTCCCATCCATAGCGTAAAATAGTTAAAGGTGCTAAAATTACGTTGCTCTGGTGTCTTTGGCATAATGTCTCTGTTATACCCACGTTGTTCATAGAACGAAGTCGGTCTGTTGTCAATACGATTCATTTCAAGCCTCCTTTAAAACATTTAGAAGGATCCTCTCTTTATTAAAATGTACTATTGTATCCGCTTACATTCTATGACAAAATAAACATATAAAATATTTTTTTAGTCATTTTTGACAAAAATTGGGAGATGATGAGAATATGACAACTTTGAATGACATTTTAAACATCGAATTATTTTCAGGATTAAAGCTGATTAACGAGCAGGGAGACTTGAATAGATACGTAGAATTTGTAGATATTACCGAAACACCGGACATTAAAGATTATATTGCCGAGCACACCTTACTACTTACAACAGCGATGGTCTATCAAGACAACCAACAAGGGCTGATTCAACTGATTAACGACCTGCATAGCGTGAATGTCGCAGGTATTGGGATTAAATTATCTCGCTTTCTACACAAGATTGATCAAAAAGTCATCGATCATGCCAATAAGCTCAACTTCCCAATTATTGAAATTCCCTATTACTGGAAGCTCGGTGCGATTACACATGAAATTTCTTCTTATATTGCCGATGATGAAAACGACAAACTTAACTTTGCGATTGATCTACAACAAAAAATAAACAAGATGATTATCAATGAATATACAATTGATAAGATTATCGAACAGTTATCAAAACTGATTAAGGCACCTATTTTATTAATTAATCCTTTTTCAGGCATAGAAAGCCAAAGTTTATATTTCAAAAATAGACCTGGAGAAGCACGTCATTATCTGAAGAAATTCACGAACAATTACAATAAAGAAACGAAAAAAGTCACATTCGATGAAAATGACTATGGCGTATTTGAAGTACCCGCCTATACGTATTTCCCGTACTACATTATGATTCTAGAAATCCAAAAACTCAGCTATCCATTTAGCTACTTAGCCATTGAACAAGCTGTCAACGTTCTTAGTTTCGCCATTTACAAAGAGAATCGTATACTGGCACAACAACAAGAAGACACGAATCAATTTTTCGAATCACTCATGAAGACAAAGGATAGCTCACCGATTGATATGAGCCAAAACCCCGACTTCTTCAAAAACTATCATCTGAGACAGTCTAATTATTATCAAATCATTATTTGTGGTGTAGATAGAGAAGATGGTATGGAGAATAGTGTTTATCTAAGTGAACGTTATCAAATGACCTTTGCGTGGTTAAAAGAGATGCTAGAAAACATTGATGATAATATCAGTATTTATGGATTAAGAAACAACTACAAATTCATCATACTTATGCAGAAAAAACACGAGAACTATATTGAATACTGTAAGTTTCTACAGAAGGAATATAAGAAGTTCTTTAACAGCTCGCTATCATTCGGTATCGGCAATCAAGTGACAGACTTCAAACAAATCACACTTTCATTTATTGAAGCGAACGAAGTCTATGACACGCATAATGAGAGCTATTTAAGAGAATTTATTGAAATTTATCGTTCTAAAAGTGTGGAGGAACTACTGCAACTCATTCCAGTTGATAAGTTGAGGCCTTTCGTAAATTACACACTCGGACCCCTTGCCTATCCACAAAAAACAAAAGATAAAGAATTGAAGAAAACATTGAAGGTCTATATGGAGAACCAATGTGATATTACCAAAACAGCATCTTTAATGTTTGTACATCGAAATACCGTCAAATATCGCATTAATAAATGTGAGGAAATGTTAAATATGGATATTAGCGATCCAGAAAATTCATTAGATATTCGACTTGCGATTTTCACATCCGAACATCTAACACTTTAATTTAGTCGAAGTGGACAGAACATAAAACAACTTTGTCTATTTGCACCAATGTTATTCATCATTAATTCCACTATTCTTTAGATAAACACTTATATCTAAGGAGGATACATCGATGAATAACATTAAGTACGATGAAAATTATTATAAAAAGATTATTTTCGCCCTCGTCCTAGGTTGGGTTGCAATATGGATTTATAGAACTATCTTAACGCCAATCTATCCACAAATTCAGGATTCCCTTGGCAACATTAGCGACTCACAAATGGGCTTAGTCGCTTCGATTTACTTCTTTGCATATACCGGCATGCAAATTCCGTCAGGGGCATTAGTAGATAAATTCGGTCAGAAAAAAGTACTGATTCCAGCCTTTCTTGGGTTTGCAGCCGCAGCATTGATTATCGGCACAAGCAGCACCATCACACAAGTCTACTTAGGTGCACTCGTAGCCGGGATTTCAACAGGGTCATACTATGGTGCTGCATACTCATTGTCAGCGAAGCATATGCCGAAAGAAAAGAAATCATTCTCTAACGCAATCATCAACAGCGGTTCTGCATTAGGGATGGTTATCGGGCTCGTCGGTTCATCCGTACTCGTAGCCGGCTTAAACATTCAATGGAACTACATGTTATACATGACAGCACTTATTATCTTAGCCGTAACATTCATCTTCATGCTATTTATTAAAGGTGACAAATACGACAAACAAATCGCAGTTAAGCAAGAAGAAAAAGTCGTTACAACAAGTACAACAGCGAACGACGTATCACTCTTTGCTCCAAAACAACTCGCAACCTACTTCGTCTACTTTGCGACATGTTATGGCTACTACATGATCGTGACATGGTTACCATCATTCTTAGTATCAGAAAAAGGATTCGCCCAATCATCTGTTGGTTACGTTGCCGCACTCGTTGCTGTAACAGCCATTCCGGGCGCACTCTTCTTCTCAAAATACATTGATAAACATAGCGATCAACGCTTAAAACTGATTTTATTCCTGTTACTCGCAGCAGCCATCACAATCAGCTTAACCGTATTCGCACCAAACCCGGCCGTACTCTATATCGCACTCGTCCTTTACGGCTTATTAGGTAAACTTGCCATCGACCCAGTCTTGATCACATTCGTCTCAGACTCTGTGTCACAAGACCGCGTCGCAAAAGCACTCGGTACCTTCAACTTCTTCGGTATGGCATCATCAGTTGTTGCACCATGGTTAACAGGATACATCAGCGATATGACCGGCTCAAAAGTATTAGCATTCTATATCGCAGCGATTTTATTATTACTTGCAACAATTATTTTCTACCTTGTTGTATACGTACGTGAAAGAAAAGCCGTGGCGTAAGTATTATAGACATACTCTCCTATAAATGAAATGAACCCGAGCCAAACACGTGGTGTTGTGTTAGCTCGGTTTTTTTGTGGGGGTTATAGAGTATAAGTTTGATTTATATTGATGCCTACGTTTATTAACAAAGTTTACCATCTTTTATATAGATGATATTTTCTTGCTCATTACCCTCCTTATCATAGGTAGTTTTTTCAACTTCTAAAGTACTGTTTTCATAGCCTAATACATAATAGTTCACAATCTCATCTTTAGGGGTTAAAACTTTATCAATGTAAAACAAAGGTCTTTTTCTATATAAAGTTACACCACTAATATACAAGCCCTTAACTGCTATGCTACCATAAGGAATACTTTTATCGTATGCATGACCTTCTTTAACCTTATGAATACAAGGTCTATTACAGTCAGCTTTAATAATATTATCATCAATTGCCATAATTTCATCGACAATTGTGTCAATGTCTGGCATTTCTTCGATGATAACATAGTCGTTTTCCATAGCTTGTTGGCAAGCTAATTCCACAGCTAATGCCACAATATTCCCTTTATCTTGACAAGTATATTCAAACTCTACATATTCCATGTAGTCGTCAATAATAAAGTCATGTTGTTCATCGTCCGGCAAGCTAAAGAAGTACTGAGGGTCTGCATCTATAGCCTCATCTTGGGCTTTATCGAACATTAATGAATAATAGTCTTCTTTATCCATTAAGTTCAATTCTGTAGTTTCTTTTAGAGCTTTTAGTGCCTCAAGACTTTCCATTTCTTCAATGTTGTAGCCTAACTCTTCTAGAAATTCTACTACAATATCGTTGATGATATGGTAGTTTTTATTAAAGAATTCTTCTCGTTCTTTGTAAGAGACTAGTCCAGTAGGTGAAACACCATCTATACCATACTCAGCAATTTCTTTAATTGTTGAGTTTTCATTACCCAACTCTTTAACTATATCAACTAACACCTCATAATTGTTTGGCATAATATTGAACCCCCTAATGTGAATCTATGTTTAAAAATCAATTTATCTACCTAAATAAGCTTAGCAAATTCATAAATCTATTCTTGGTTTAGTTGTTAGCATCAATTCTTCATTATCTATAGGGTGGACTATTACCCTATAACGAAAACACTCTCTATTTTGATATACAACAATCAATAATACTTGGTAAATATCGGAAACAAACAATATATTCTCATAACCCACTATCAACAACGCAACGTCGATCACAAACCAGACGATTGAAACCATTAGTGCATAGCGAAAGATTTTTTCAAACACTTCTCCAAATAGCACTTGCGCACGCTCCCAATTTTGTTGGTTTTTCATTGATTTTTTAGTGCGAAAACCATAGAAATAATTAATTTGTTGGGGTGGTGCACTAGAAAATAGTCGTCCTACTAAAAAACATATCAAACTGCATGCTAGTATTGTCATATTAATCTCCCCTTTGTCTAATGGCTTACCTCTTTTTATCATACCTTAATAAAGTGATACTTTAAAATTTATATAAATGAGTTAAAAGTTCACTTTTTCCTATATACGATCTGTTCAATAACTACGTCGATTGTTAAAATATAAGCAAATGAGTTATTATGGGGGTAATTTTTTGAAAAAACAAATTGAAGTTGTTGGTGCTGTTATATTTTCTAATCGCAAAGTGCTTTGTGCACAAAGAAGCGAACAAATGAGCTTACCACTTATGTGGGAGTTTCCAGGCGGTAAAGTAGAAAAAGGTGAAACGGAAGTAGATGCGCTAAAACGTGAAATAGAAGAAGAAATGTTGTGTGATTTAGAAGTTGGAGACAAAATTACATCTACAACTCATGAATATGATTTCGGTATTGTAAATCTTCATACTTATAAATGTAAATTGAAAGAAAAATTGCCTACATTAACAGAACATAAAAGTATTAAATGGCTCGATGTTCATGAATTAGAATCATTAGAATGGGCACCTGCAGATGTACCTACCGTGAAACTGATTGTAGGTGAAGGATAGCGATGACACATTTATTAGAAGACTTTACTCAATCTTTGCATAAAGGATTTATAGACCGCTCCATCCCACATAAAGGGAATTTTATGCCTAAATTATTAGTTAATAATCATGAAGAGAATGTACTTTCAACCATTATTAATGAGTTATACAAGTGTAAGTCCTTTACGATTTCTGTCGCTTTTATAACCGAGAGTGGTATTGCAAGCTTAAAATCTCAACTTTACGATTTAAAACAAAAAGGTGTTAAAGGCAAGATTATTACTTCCAACTATTTAGGGTTCAATACACCTAAAATGTATAAAGAATTATTGAAACTAGATAATGTTGAAGTCAGACTCACTGGTGTTGAAGGGTTTCATGCAAAAGGTTACATATTTGAACATGATCACTATTCTTCTATGATTATAGGAAGTTCTAATTTAACATCCAATGCCCTGAAAATAAATTATGAACATAACATCTTATTATCTACACAAAAGAATGGCGATCTTGTCCACAACGTTAGTGCACAGTTTAATGAATTATGGCAAAAAAGTCATCCACTCACTGACACGTGGATTCAACAGTACGAACAAAACTATGAACAGCGTAACTTAAAAGAAGTATACCGTGTCACACAGCAACAAATAGATATACAACAAAAACTTGATAATACTGTGAATATTGAACCAAATGTCATGCAACAAGAAGCATTACATTCACTATCTGAACTGAGAAAAAGTGGCAAAGATAAGGCATTGGTTATCTCCGCAACAGGTACAGGAAAAACAATCTTATGCGCTTTAGATGTTAGAAACTATAATCCAGATAGATTTTTATTTGTCGTGCATAATGAACAAATTTTGACAAAAGCTATGGAAGAATTTAAAAAAGTCCTTCCTTTTGCTAATGATGAAGATTTTGGCTTTTTGAAAGGTAACGATAAAAAACTTCATGCTAAATATCTATTTGCAACTGTCCAAACGTTATCACAAGATGATGTATATAAACAATTTGATCAGAACAGTTTTGACTACATTGTTTTTGATGAAGCACATCATGCTGCTGCCGCTTCATATCAACGTGTGTTTAATTATTTCAAGCCTAACTTTGTACTAGGGATGACAGCGACGCCTGAGAGAACAGATAACTTAAATATCTTTGAAATGTTTGATTACAACATTGCTTATGAGATTCGATTACAAAAAGCACTTGAGAGCGAAATACTATGTCCTTTCCACTATTATGGCGTCACTGACTATATCCATAACGGTGAAGTATCCGATACGTATAGTGACTTGGCAAATTTAACTTCTGATGACAGAGTAAAACATATATTAGAAAAGACGGCGTATTATGGGTATTCCGGAGATGAATTAAAAGGACTTATTTTTGTTAGTCGAAAAGATGAAGCAAAAGCATTAGCCGAAAAATTGACATTAAATGGTGTCCCTTCTATTGCATTAACGGGTGAAGATAAATCAAGCAAACGTCAAGAAGTAATCAACCAGCTCATATCCGGAGAAATTAACTACATTGTAACCGTCAACCTCTTTAATGAAGGTGTCGATATTGCATCAGTAAACCAAATTGTTATGTTACGAGAAACAGAATCGAGTATCATCTTTATTCAACAACTAGGACGAGGACTTCGTAAAAGTAGCAACAAAGAATACGTCACTGTTATAGACTTTATTGGCAACTACCAAAAGAACTATCTCATTCCAATTGCATTATCTGGTGACCAATCACAAAATAAAGACAACTATAAGCGATTTTTGGCGAACAATAGTGCTTTAACTGGTATTTCTACAATTAACTTTGAAGAAATTGCCAAGAAGAAAATATATAACGCGCTTAATAAAGTAAAACTCAATTCAGCAATGTTCATTAAGCAAGCATATAATGAAGTCGAACAAAGAATCGGACGTATACCTTTACTTATGGACTTTGTAAAGCAAAATGCCATAGATCCTAATGTAATTATTTCATCTGATAGCACTTATAAAAACTATCATGACTTCTTAGTCAGAACAAAAAAGATAGACGACCAATTAACAGAAAACGAAAAGCTAAATTTGACATTTTTATCTCGAGAAATTGCACCGGGTCTAAAAAATGTAGATCATGTTGTTTTAAAGGCATTAATGCAAAGGTCACATAATGTACAAGAGTTATTAAAAATCGCACAAGAAGTCGATCCTCTCGTTACAAATCAAGATATTCAAACATCTTTGAAAATATTAAGTTATACATTCTTTAATGCGACAATTAACGATACGTACGGTGAACCAATTATCAAAATATCAAATGACAATATTCAATTAACTGAAACAATCACCCAATCACTAAACAATGACCTTTTTAAAACATATGTAGAAGATATTATTAACTTAGCACAATATAATAGCTTCAAGCATTTTGATAATCAAAACAACCTGATTTTGTATAAGAAATACACAAGAAAAGACGTTATTAAAATACTCAACTGGAATAAAGATGAATCTAGTACCATTTATGGCTATAAATCCAAACACAGTACACTTCCTATTTTTATCACATACCATAAACAAAAAGAAATTAGTGATAATACAAAATATGAAGACGCATTCCTCAGCCCTGACGAGTTGAAATGGTTTACGCGATCAAGCAGAACGCTCAAATCAGCAGAAGTGCAAGACGTGATACAGCATAAAGAAAAAAATATCGCCATGCATATTTTCGTCAAAAAAGAAGATTCAGACGGAAAAGATTTTTATTACTTAGGGGAAGCCAACTACCTAGAAAACACTGCACAAAATGACAAAATGCCCAATGGAGATAATGTTGTAACCATGCTTTTATCTATGGAAACCCCTGTCAAAGATGAAATTTATCGTTATATTGTTGAAGCATAATACAGTTTTACTAGAAGACAATAAAAGCAGAAACTTAGCTCAAAAAACGGGTTTCTGCTTTTTTATGATTATAACAATACTTATATACTGTCATTTTCCTACATTTTATTCAAACAAATCATTTGATTTTGCATATTAAAATTTAATTTTATATAATATCGGTAATTAAATATACAGAATTCGGAGGAATACAATGAGAAACGTATCTGAAATTTTAAAATCTTTAAATCTATCTCCTACATATGAA
>NZ_PPRF01000022.1 GCF_002902145.1 Staphylococcus rostri
AGATGTGTATAAGAGACAGGTGTATAGATATACACAATTATTAATGTTGATAAAATTGTAAAAATAGCATATGAATAAAATGTTAAATGGCTAAAAATACAGAAAATATGAAAATGTTTAAGTGATATACGTGGTGACTCATAAATTATGAATTTTTAAAAATTGAGCATATATGGTGACTATAACTTGGTGAAGTCATATAGTCCAAACATTATAAAAATCAATATATCACGCAACATTTTTTAGGATAATACGCATTTTGTATAGCACTGCAGCATTTAATATGCTAGAATAATGACGGTGTATTAAAACATTAAATAAGTAAAGAAACAATAAGAGAGCTAGAAAAAAGTGTGAAATAGCATGTTTGAGTTTTTCGACTATTTCGCCTTTTAAAGTTTTGAAAAAATAACGGCTGTGGCTCTTTTCATTTACATCTTTATGTATTAATATGTAATTTGTGTTTCAAGAAATGTGTAGATTTGCAATTTCTTGTGTGCGGATAAAATTTCACTTAGGAAAGGTCGTAATAATAAATGGATAGACAAAGTTTTACAGATTTAATTCAAGCAAAATTTAAGATGGTTCGTATTGAAGCGGGGTATACGCAAGATACAATGGCACAAACAATTGGACTTTCAAAGAAGACGTTAGTTCAAATTGAAAAAGAGCGTGTGTTACCTAACTGGACAACATGTGTTTCAATCTGTGCATTATTTAGAGATTCTGAAGTTTTAAATAGTACGTTTGGCTGTGACCCGTTAGAAATTGTACAAACAGTTTCACGTAACCAAGCAGCATATCCAAAATATTCAACAGTAAGTGATATTTATTGGGAAACATTAGCGTCAAAAGGAAACTTCATTTTACAAGCAAATAAAGTAAGTGAACTTTATCGTGTGCTAGATGGCGATAAACAACCATTATTTGGTACGCCGAAGTTAAGAGAAGCAGAGACGTTCTTCCAACGCCATGCGAAAGAAGACCTTGTTCGCGCATAAGTCTTATAGAGAATATAGTATCGAGCTGTGACATCATTGTATGTTGCGGCTTTTTATTTTATGTTGCCGATAAAATGAAACAATCTGAATTACTGAGAAGTCAATAATTTGGTTAAACTTCAAAAATTGTGGAATAATATCGAGGTAGAATAAAAGACTGAGAGGCGAAAGATAATGCAAGCACTACTGGTAATACTTTTTATGATGGTGATCGGTGCTGTAATCGGTGGTGTGACCAATATGATTGCGGTAAAAATGCTATTTCACCCATTTAAACCATATTATATCTTTGGACGACGTGTGCCATTTACACCAGGTTTGATTCCAAAAAGAAGAGGCGAAATTGCGACTAAGATTGGACAGGTTGTTGAAGACCATCTATTAACAGAGTCGTTGATACGTGAAAAGTTAAATGCACCGGAAATGCAACAAACGATTAGACAAACCGTTGCAAATCAGGTGGATCGTTTAAGACAAGATGATATGACCATCCAAAGACTCGCTGAACACTTTGATGTAGATGTTGTTAATACGAGTGAACAATGGATTGATCAATTTGTAACAAATAAGCTTCAAACGAAATATGAAACACATCGTAAGAATACATTAGAAGAAATAATACCTTCTGACATCATCGGCGTTGTAGATGATAAAGTAGCAGAATTAGATAGTGTGTTATTAGAAAAAGCACGCAATTATTTACAATCTGATAAGGGGTACCAAGATATTTCTGAAATGTTGGATACGTTCTTTATTGAAAAAGGCGGTATCGTTTCAATGCTGCAGATGTTTATGACAACTGAAGCGATGGCTGAACGCATTCAAAAAGAGTTGATTCGTCTTACACATCATCATCGTGCACAAAGTATTTTGGCAACACAAATCCAAGCTGAATATGCAAAATTTAAAAATATGCAACTCGAGACTTTAGTATCTGATGAACAATTTGTGCAGTTACGTGGTCAGGTTAAAGATTATGTATTAGATCAGCTTAAATTATCGCAACGTGCGCATCAACCGTTGAACCGACTTGTACCAAAACTATTTGAGCGTATGGATGTTGATGGTATTGATAAGATTACAAATTTAATTCTTAATGTGTTAGCGAATAGACTGTCATCGATTATGCGTCGGGTTAATATTCGCGGATTGATTGAAGAACAGATTAATCGCTTTGAATTAGATTATATTGAACAATTGATTTTTGAGATTGCGAACAAAGAACTTAAATTAATTATGTTGCTTGGCTTTATTTTAGGTGGATTAATCGGAATCTTCCAAGGGGTAATTGCAATCTTTGTATAATCTCTTAAAGTATGGTATCGTAAGCAAGGAAAGAAGTCGGCGAGAGCGTGCTGACTTCAACATAGACAATTAAGGAGCGATTATAATGGCTGTAAATTTATATGATTACGCAAACAAATTAGAACAAGCTTTACGCGAAAGCGATGAGTACAAAGCAATTAAAGATGCATATGCAAACGTTAATGCTAATGCAGAATCTAAAAAATTATTTGATGAATTCCGTGAAACACAATTAAACTTCCAACAAAAACAAATGCAAGGTGAACAATTAACGGAAGAAGAAATCAAACAAGCGCAAGAGCAAGCACAAGAAATTGAAAAAGACGCTAACATTTCTGAATTAATGAATGCTGAGCAAAAAATGAGCCAAGTATTCCAAGAAATCAACCAAATCATTGTTAAACCATTAGACGAAATTTACCAAGACTAATTGGTGAATGATTACGTATAGTGATATAACACAATGCTCCCTTTAAAGTGTGGACTTAATCATTACTTTAAGGGGAGCATTCTATTTTTATTTTGTAACATCATTTACATATGAATTATGCTAAAATATAGGAATACATAACAAAGATATTAATGTGTTATCATGGATTAAATTTCTGGAAAAGGAGCTAACAGTGATGGTTAAATTTTTGCATTGTGCAGACTTACATCTTGATAGTCCATTTGTGTCCAAACAGCATCTCAGCCCAAATGTTTTAAGAGATGTTGAGAATAGTGCGTATGAAAGTTTTAAGAAAATTGTCGATGTGGCATTACGCGAAAGTGTAGATTTTGTCATTATTAGCGGTGATTTGTTCGACCAACGTAATCGAACGTTAAAAGCGGAGATATTCCTTAAAGAAGAGTTTGAACGATTACAAAAAGAGCAGATTTTTGTATATATCGCACATGGCAATCATGATCCACTATCTGAACGAATTACGTCAGATTGGCCAGATAATGTCACGGTATTTTCTAATAATGTAGAAACATATCAAGCGATTACGAAAACGGGTGATAACGTTCATATTCATGGATTTAGTTATGAGACTGCCGCGAGTTATGAAAATAAAATTGATGATTATCCAACGAATGAAGACCGCAATATTGTACATATTGGTGTCTTGCATGGAACGTATAGCAAATCGGGTGATTCCGATCGTTATACAGAATTTCGCTTAGAAGACTTGAACAAAAAACTTTATCACTATTGGGCGCTTGGTCATATTCATAAACGTCAACAGTTGAGTGATTTACCAGAAATTCACTATTCCGGTAATATTCAAGGGCGACATTTTAAAGAACAGGGTGAAAAAGGCTGTTTAATCGTTGCAGGTGATCATGTCAAATTAACAACTCGCTTTGTGCCGACGCAATTTATTCGTTTTGAATCTGCAACGATTGATATTGATCAAATTACGCAACAAGCACTGTATGATGCGATACAGTCGTTTAAACAAAAAGTTCGCGGTTTGGGACGTTCGTTTTATCGATTACAGCTGAATGTTTCAGGTGATGAACGTATCGATCCACAAGTGTTAGAACAAGTGAAGGCGATGATTTTAGATTATGAAGAAAATGAGCAGTATTTCGTAATTATTGATTCGCTTGATATTCATTATACAGAGTTAGAAACGCACTCAATTTTTAAAGAATTTGCTCCAGATTTACTAGCACAAGATGAGATTTATGAAGCGGCATTAAGTGATTTGTATATGAACCCGAAAGCATCAAAATACTTGGATCATTATATGGAACACGATCGCAAAGCCTTAGTTGAACGTGCTGAAGCAATGATTCATGCTGAGTTGAAGGGGGCGAATAGACGATGAAAATCAAGTCAGTAGAAATATACGGTTATGGTCAGTTTGTACAACGCAAAGTTGAATTTAATCAGCATATCACACAAATTTTTGGTGAAAACGAGGCGGGGAAATCGACGTTACAAGCGTTTATTCACTCTATCTTATTTGGCTTTCCAACTAAGAAGGAAAATGAACCACGCCTTGAACCGCGTATGGGCAATCAATACGGCGGGCGCGTTACGCTTATATTAGACGATAACACGGAAATTGATGTTGAGCGTGTGAAAGGCAGCGCACAAGGCGACGTTAAGGTGTATTTACCAAATGGTGCGATTAAAGATGAAGCCTGGTTACAGGAGCATTTGAATTATATTAGCAAGCGTACGTATCAAGATATTTTCTCTTTCAACGTATTGGGCTTGCAAGACATTCATAAACACATGTCAGAAACACAATTACAGAACTTCTTAATGCAGGCGGGTGCGTTAGGTTCTACAGAATTTATCGGTATGCGCGATTTGATTAATAAGAAAAAACAAACGCTTTATAAAAAGGCTGGACAGCAACCTGAAATTAATCAAAAAGTAGCTGAACTTAAAGATTTAGAACTTCAAATTCGGGATGCGTCTACACAAGTGGAAACGTATCAACGTCTAATAGAAACACGTGAAAAGTCGGCTGGTCGTTTAGAAACAACGAAGGAAAATCTAGATCATCTTACTGGCTTTTTTGAAGAGAAACAAAAAGAAATGGCGCTCCATGATCAAGTTCAAGAGTGGAAGGCGTTAGAATCGGATTTAAATATTGAACCGATTACATTCCCTGAACAAGGGATTGACCGCTATGAAGCCGCAAAAATGCAAACGCACCAATTAGAACGTGATATTGGTTTACGTGAAGAAAAGCAGAAACAGTTACAGGCTGAAAATGACAAACTTGTTGTGCCGAGTGCTGATGTTGTGAACAAAGTAGAATCAATTGCGAAACAAGAAGATGAAGTGAAACAGCACGAACATGATTTGAAACAAGTTGTACGTGATATTGAAAATGTTGAGCAAGAAATTGCTGGTTTAAAATCTAATATTGGTTGGGATGACGTACATGAAGACGTTGACGCTTCTGAAGTGCAAAAGAGTTATGTTAGTTATGTATTAAAAGATAAACGTGAGAATGCACACAATCTTCAACAATATCGTAATTTACTAGACGAGCATGTGATTGAGCATCAGTCGCATGAAACTGAGTTAGAACAGCTTACTGGACGCTTAGTACCAGATGAGACGTTTGAACAGAAAAAGGTCTATGAGAAACGCTCTTTAGAATTGAATGAGAAACGCAATCTGTTTGTCAAAATGAAAGAAGCATTTGAAATTGAGCAACAACAAAAGCAAAAACGTCAGAATTTGTTGCGTATGATTTTTGTAATGATGGCACTTATTTCTGCGGGTGTGGCTGTTTACGCATTTATGTCAGCAGCAGTTGTTTATGGTAGTATTTTTGCAGTGTTAGCATGCTTGTTCTTTATTGCAGTATTTGTTGTGAAGACGAAAGAAGTTGGACATAATGAGCGTTTTTCAGAAGAGATTGCACAGTTAGAATCTGAAGTTAATGCGCTCGAACAAGCTTATGATTTAAACTTTGATTTGTCAGATCAATATCAATTGAGAGATCAGATTGAACAACGCAAGCAGAACTTAGCGATTTCAGCAAAAAAACAACAACGCTTAGAGCAACAATTAACAGCGGCTGAGGCACGTAATCAAGAAGATACAGACAAGGTGAATACGATTCGTCAAGATCTTCGTCTATCGCCAAAAATGTCTGACGAACTGTTAATTGACGCAGTACAAACGATTCAAGCGATTAAAGAACAGCGTGGTAGACTTTCACAATTACAAGAGAAGCGTAAAGTATTAGAAAATATGCTCGCTACGTTCTATCAACAAGCTGAGCAGCAGTTATCAACGTTGATTACTGACTTCAATCGTGCATCACTATTCCATGATGTACGTGAATGGTTAAAGCACACACAATCAGATACAATGAAGTTTGAACGTAACCAAGAACAACTGCAATTGATTGATAATGAAGTGAAACATCTTAATACACGTTTAACTGACAATCGCAACGTCATTCAAACACTATTCGATTTTATCGGTGTGCTTGATGAGGAAAGTTACTACAAACAGCATGACCGTTTTCAAACATATCAGCAGTCGTTATCTCGTTTTAATGACTTAACACATTTCTTGGAAAATCAAGATTATGGCTACGAACAAAGTTCAAAATTAAGCGAGAAGACGACGGTACAGTTAGAAGCGGAACATCAGCAGTTAGAAGAACAAATTGATGAATATAACGAGCGTTATTTAACGTTGCAAAGTGAAGTGAGTGACTTAACAGCACAGATCAATCATATGGAAACGGATAATACGCTCAGACATTTAAAACACCAATATCAACTTGTGCGCAGTCAATTGAATGAATTAGCTGAAGATTGGGCGGCGTTGAGTTATCTTGAGGCACTTGTGGATGCGCATATTAAGCAGATTAAAGATCAGCGTTTACCACAGGTTGTAAAAGAGGCTACTGAGATATATGATAAGTTAACGAATGGCGATTATGTTCAAGTCACTTATGAAAATGAAAAAGTGATGGTTCGTCACAAAGATGGTCAAATGTACCATCCAACTGAATTGAGTCAATCTACTAAAGAATTACTGTATTTCGCATTGCGTATTAGTTTGATTAAAATTCTCAAACCATATTACTCATTACCGATTATTATTGATGATGCATTCGTTCATTTTGATGCATTACGTAAAAAACGTATGATGGCATTTTTGAAATCTATGCCAGACAATTATCAAATTCTGTATTTTACATGCAATCACGATACGACACTTCCTGCAAAACAAAGTGTCACATTGCAAAAATTAGAGAAATAGAATGGAGAAAGGTGCTATACCATGAGACATGTAGAGACGTTAAAGCCTGGAGATAAGGTAGATCACTTCTTTTTAGTACATCAAGTGACGCAAGGTGTAACGAATCAAGGGAAAGACTATATGACGTTGAAACTTCAAGATCAAAGTGGTGAGATTGAGGCAAAGTTTTGGACGGTCACTAAAGACGATCTTCAAATTTTGAAACCTGAACTTGTGATTCATGTGAAAGGCGATGTCATTAACTATCGCAACAATCGCCAGTTGAAGATGACGCAATATCGTGTGGCAACTGAAGCGGATGGTGTACAAATTGGAGATTTTATTGAGCGTGCACCAATTTCAACTGAAGAGATTAAAAGCAAGCTTCGTGATTATATTTTTGAAATTGAAAACGCCAATTTACAACGTATTACACGTCATCTTTTAAGTAAATATGAGCAAGAATTTTTTGTCTATCCAGCAGCAAGTTCGATGCATCATAACTTTGTAGGCGGCTTGAGTTACCACGTTGTGACAATGTTGGAGGTTGCACAAAGTTTATGTTCGATTTATCCAAGTATTAATAAAAGCCTATTGTATAGCGGCATTATTTTACATGACATTGGTAAAGTTGTTGAGTTATCAGGTCCTGTCGCAACAACGTATACATTGGAAGGGAACTTATTAGGTCATATTTCTATCGCGAGTGATGAGATAGCTGAGGCAGCACGTCAATTAAATATTGATGGCGAGGAAGTATTATTGCTACGTCATTTAATCTTGGCACATCACGGTAAGTTGGAGTTTGGTTCTCCTAAGTTACCACAAGTAAAAGAGGCGGAGATTCTGCATTTTATTGATAATATTGATGCACGCATGAATATGTTTGATAAAGCACTGAAAAATGCTGATAAAGGCACAATGACTGGTAAGATTAGAGGACTTGAAAATAGACGTTTTTATAAACCTGAGAAACTAGATTAAAAATAAAGAAAACAGGGGCATGTACGACATAGTGTTGTACGTGTCCCTGTTTACGTGTTAATGTATTAAACACCTAGCCCTTGACCACTTTGCGAGCTTTGTGACGCTTTTTGAAGTGCTTCTGGATTTAGAATAGAGTCTTCAATTGCGTTTTTAATATCGCGATCTTTGTAATCAACGTTGTATTCATCTAATAACTCTTTATAGGCATCTGTTAAGATTTTAGGCTCTTTTTGGAGTTTATTTTGAATGAGTTTTGATTTTAATTTCGCTTTTTCTTTATTAAAATCAGTTTGTTTATCGGCACGAATGATGTGGTAACCATAATCTGTTTTTACGACATCTGAAATTTCACCGTCTTTTAATTTGAAAAGTGCTTTTTCGAAAGGTTCAACCATTTGACCTTTAACCACATAGCCTAAGCTGCCGTTTTGCTCACTACTTGAATCCATCGACTCTTTTTTCGCAATTTTATCGAAGTCTTTTGGATTTTTTTGTAGTTGTTTTTGAATTTCTTCAATTTTCTTTTTCGCTTCTTTATCAGATAAACCTTCTTTGTCATTATCGTCTTCTTTAACTTTAATTAGAATGTGAGACGCTTTTTTCGTTTGATCTTTAATTTCTTTGTCTGAGATTTTGACTTTTTCATTTAATAATAGTTTTTGGTATTCGATCAGTCTACGTTGTTCTTTATATTCATCCATCGTAACTTTTTGTTGCTTAAGTAAACTTTCAAACTGTTCTTTGCCACCATATTTTTCAATTTGGCTATCAATTTCTTCATTAATTTTCTTATCATCGACTTTTTCGCCATATTTATCTTCTAAAATTTTACCGAGAAGTAGTTTAAAAGAACTACTTGCAATTTGATTACTACCAATGTCTTTCATCACATCTTCAACTTTAACGTCTCCAGCTTTTGACGAAATGAGTGTTTCGTCTTTTGATGATGGGGCGCTATTGCCACAAGCTCCTAAAAGAATGGCACTTGCTGATAACGGGATAATCAATTTTTGTAAGCCTTTATTCATATTGCTGTCTCCTTTACATAAAAGTAACACACATAATATACCACAATCGCGAAATTGAACCAACGAAAGACCTAGAGACTACGACTAATGTATGAGATGCATTTAGTTAATAAGGCTTATAGAACTAAGAGAAAAGGGGAGAATGTCTAATCATGCCATTCCACCATAAAAATGTAGAACTAAAAAATTGGCTAAGCGCCGAAGCTTAGCCAATAGAAATTTGATCCGATGTACAATTTTTTTCTAGCAGGACGAATCCATTGATATGTTCCTCTACGAACTGTCCGCGCTTGCAGAAGAAAATCACTTTTAAATAGAGTAGATCCATCACTGAAAATCCAGCATTAAGTGCTAATAAAAACATAAAATAATGACCATAGTGCGGTAATGCACAGGCGATTAAAATACATATTAATGAAATGATAATGAGCGGTGCAATTAAACATATACAAAAGTAATATTTACGCACAGGTTTATCTAAGAATATGTTATATAACGGTATCCAGCTCTTAGGCATTAACTTATACATTTTAATATAACGAAAATAAGGTAATACCGTCAAAATATGAATGAGCTTGTGTAACGGATATAAACATAACATTAAGACAATAAATATAAAAAAGTTTTTGTCAGTAAATGGCACATTTGAATAGTAATGAAATACTTCAAAACTAATTAAAAATGTAATAACCACAGTAACAAAGCTTATAAATGCAATACGTGGAATACCAAACCGAGAATGTATATCGATTGATCTTGAACAATTAAGCATCAAAAAAACTCCTCTAATGCAAAGTTTGATATTACGTATTATCTACCGCATTTTAATCAGCGTCAAGTAAATTTTTTCGTAAATGTTCATGGCATTGATTAATACCATCTAAAAATGCTTTGCCTTGTAATTGTGAAACAAGATAATGTTCATCACTAAAACTTGGAAAATGGAACATTTCTTCATTATAATCTTGAGCAGCACGATAGATACTATTATTTGTCATATCGTATTGATCAAAAATATTTTCCACAAGTGTATGGCCTTCTTCAGTTAAAACGATAAAAGTATTTCGTTTATCGTTCGTATCTTTTTCTAATTTTAATAATCCTTGTGACTCAAGACGCTTTGCAAAGTTGTAAGCAGTTGATACATGCATCACACCGTAACGTGAAATATCAGAAATAGTTACTTTTTTAAATGCATAAATAGTCATTAGAATTAAATGTTCATTCATTGTAATGCCGGATTTTTTAAGCCAAGCTTGCCAGTCATTTTCTGCATTTTTCCAGATGACTTTAGATAGCATAGCAGCTTTATGCGTGTATAAAATACTCTCAATTTGGTGCTGTTTATCGGTCATGCGACTATCTCGTTTCAACTGTATAAAAGGGGCTGGGACATAATTCGTTCTAAGCCTCTTTTGTAAAAAGAGGTTGGGACAAAAGCGCTTAGGATTTGAGCAGAACCGAACGATGAGCAAAATTACTTTTCAAATTTTGCCGAAATCGTGGCAGTTCTGTCGAAAATCCTGCTTTTGGGACACCGTTTATCGGTTTCCCAGTGCTTAAATTTATTGTGT
>NZ_PPRF01000023.1 GCF_002902145.1 Staphylococcus rostri
GCGGTATTATGCGCTGTTTTGCCCGTTGTGTAAATATCATCTACAAGTAAGATACTTTTGTTTTCGAGGTTTATTTCATTATCAACTTTAATCCGATTGCTGATTCGAAAGCGCTCTTTTTTCGTCAAATCGAACTGTTTCTGTCGATGCGTCATCGTCAAAATATCAGCGTATTGAATATTCCGTACGTCTAACACATATTTGACTGGATTAAACGTCCGAACACAATCATTATCCGGAGAAGACGGCATCGGAACAACCATATCATACGTTAAACTGGGCCAACACATATATCGCGCCAACACTTCCGCAAGTGCCACATCTTTCATAAACTTATACTGCTGAATCATCTCTTTCATCAAACCATCATAACCAAACGGTGCATAAATCTGATGAAAGCGAACCGGACAATTACTTAAATGTTCACACGTCATGCAACTGCCGTCTATCAAATACCCCTTACAATATGTGCAACGTGCATCATGCGCTATTTTACATTCTGAAAGCCGTGTACGACACCTGTCACATAATAAATGCGGTGGTTCAAATAAATTACTGAAGCTCAGCGTCTCAACAATATCTATACGACATACGAAGCACTTCATCCATCAATCCACCCTTTCTCTGTCGCAAGGCGATTCATTCGTTTTATTTCTGCTCGTGCGCGATACATCGCATGCGTACGCCCTTCATGCAATAACAGCACATCGCCTGTTGGACAAATCGTCTTACGTCCAACACGACCTGCAATTTGAATCAAGGCTGCCGCAGAATAACGATGACTTTCCATAACCCATACGTCCAATGCTGCCATCGTAAATCCGCGTTCCAAAATGGTTGTTGTGAGCACAATCGAATACTGTCCGTCACGCAATGCCTCCACTTTCGTTAAGCGTTGCGGATCTTCGCTATACACGTAACACATATTTTCCACATAATCTTCATAGGTTTTGTAAAACTGACACATAGCATCAATGTCACTAAAAAATAATAAAGTCGTACGTCCGGCTGTTTGTTGGTCCAACATACGTCGTAATAAGTAAGGTTGTATACGCTGATAACGCACTTTAAAATATTTGAATGTCGGTACAACGAGCGGATGACGATGAAAACGGGCAGGCAATGTTACAATTTGCTGTCGTCCAACTTGTCGTATCAGCGACTTTGGTGGCGTTGCAGTCATATAAATAACACTATGTTGCTCCTTACTCGCTTGCGTTAACGCGTTCATTAACGTCTCATCCATCGATAGCGGAAATGCATCTACTTCATCAACAAAAATGACATCAAAATGACCTTTAAAACGATATAACTGATGCACTGTTGATACAACAAAATGGCCATGATATTGCTGATGACTTGCTTGATGTAGCACATCTATCGCTTCGTCACAAAATGCCTCACACAAGCGTTTGCTTACTTCAATGACCACATCTACACGTGGTGAGACAACTGCTACATTATTACCACGCTGCCGTGCATAAGCAATTGCCGCAAAAATCATCTCCGTCTTTCCAGCACCTGTGACCGCATGCAAGAGTAGTGTGTCATACGTCGTCACAGCTTGTAAAACCTTATCTGACGCATATTGCTGTTGCTCAGATAACGTAAACGGCAACGCATAGTGCCCGTCAGAACACCTATTCACACTTTCTGTTAACCATATAGGATCAACCGTCGACATACGCCCCATATGAATACACCTTCGACAATAGGTCACTGGCATTTTCGACACACTAGATGTATACGTATAAAAATCTTCTTTTCTCTGTGTCCCACATTGTTTACAACACCATGTACCATCCACTTCAATTACACCAACCGTTTCCTCACGTACCTGTTCCGTTGTTAACTGTGCTTTATCATTAACCAACTGACCATACAACATACACCATTCCCCCTTTGTATTTTATTACACGTACGAACACATAAAATGACTTGGAGAAATGACAAAAACCGCTAAAATTCAGTTCATGAATTTTTAACGGCTTTATATGCATATAACACTAATTCAATTTTGTTTGAGATTTCATGGATAAGACAAGTAGTTGAAGGGCTTTTTTACGCCTACTTAACCTTGCCTGGCTATGACAACGGAACCTTTTTAAATGTGATTCCTGTCTCATGCTTATTTTTCATCTTCTGCTGGAAAATCAATATGACGGTCTGTGACACCAATACCTAAGCTTCCTAAACCTAAGTGTGATGAGATAACTGGACCGAACTCAGAGAAGACAACATTTTTATCAGGACAACGCTCAATCATCTCTTGATAAACGCGATGTGACTCTTCTTTGTTATCGCCACCAATAATCATAATCGTTGGATCTTCATATTGATTCGCAAGCTCAATCGCTTTGTCTTCAATTAACTTTAATGCGCGTTTTTTTGTACGCACTTTTTCATAAGGAACAATTAAACCATCTTCAAATGTTAAGACTGGTTTCATTTTTAACAGGTTACCAATCCATGCTTGTGCACCTGTAATACGTCCACTTTTATGCAAGTTCTTCAAGTCATCTACTACTAAGTATGCACCTGTATTTTCACGCATTGCTTCAAGGTCTGCTAAAATTTCTTGGACCTCTTTACCCGCTTCGATTAATTCGATCGCACGTAACGCAAAAGCCCCTTCAGGTAAGCAGGCAATCTTAGAATCAAATGGGAATACATTGATGCCTTCTACCATATCTGCAGCTTGAATGGCTGTTTGGTATGCACCACTGATGCCGCTCGACAAATGAACGACGATAACATCTGTGTAGCCTTCATCTCTGTATGCTTCATACGCGCGAATCATTTCACCGATCGCTGGTTGACTTGTCGTTGGAATTGTTTCGGATTGTTCTAAAATGGAAAAGAACTCGTCCGCAAAAATTGTTTCATTTTCTTTATAGTTTTCGCCATTTTCCAAAGTAATGCTCAATGGAACTGTGCGTATATGATGTTTCTTTAAGATAGATTGAGGTATATAGCTTGTTGAGTCTGTCATCACAGCTATCTTCATCTCATCGTCCTCCTCTATAAATTGACACATTCTTGTTCAAACGAGATACAAGGTTCAGTGTACTACATTTAACAATTGATTACTCGCTTTAACGATTCTATGTACGGTAGATACTTTCACTTTGTATACTCAATAATGATACATTTATTAAATCTTTTAACAAGTTGTATTTGATTTTTTCCTTTTTGCCTCTTACTATCATACATCCTTTTAACCTAAATTTCATGTATTATTTTTGCTAAGAAATTTGAATACGTTTTCTTTCATTAGACATCGCTAACTATTATTTCCGTTACAAAATATAGTATAATCATAACTAAGAAATTTTGAAGTAAAGGATGACAGACATGACACGTTCAGTCATTACAATTAAAAGCGAACATGAAATTGAAAATGTAATTAACAAGTCGCGGTTTATCGCACATATTATCCCAGTTGAAACTGAAGAAGATGCAAAGGCGTTTATTGCTCAAAAGAAAAAAGAACACCGTGAAGCCACACATAACTGTTCTGCATATACCGTGGGCGATACGATGCATATCCAGAAGGCAAGTGATGATGGTGAACCAAGTGGTACTGCGGGCGTCCCAATGCTGGAAATGTTGAAAAAGCTCGATGTCCATAATGCAGCGGTTGTCGTTACACGTTATTTTGGCGGCATTAAACTAGGTACAGGCGGTCTCATTCGCGCATATGGCGGTGCTGTGCGTGACGTTATTCAAGATGTCGGTCGCATCGTTCTGCGCCCTGCCATTCCAATGCAAGTAACGATTGATTACGACTTGACTGGTAAATTTGAATACGAGTTGCAGTCAACAACGTTCTTCTTGCGCGACACCGTTTATACAGACAAAGTGACGTATCATATCGACGTTATTGAAGAAGAACGTGATGCATTTATCACATTCTTAAACACACATACACAAGCGAAGTTCGACTTGGTAGAAGACGATGTCAAACGCCTACCATTTGATCTTGAAGAACAATAATATATCCTATAAAAAGAAAGGGCTGACGGCTTTTAATAAGTCATCAGTCCTTTTGTATACGATTATTCTGTTTCCGTTACTTTTTGTGCAATACCAATAATCACTTGTGTTGCCAACTTCATCACGTCGATAGAAGCATATTCGTATGGCCCGTGGAAGTTGTCGCAACCTGTAAAAATATTCGGTGTCGGTAATCCCATAAATGACAGTTGTGAACCATCCGTACCACCACGAATTGGTTCTGTATTTGGTGTAATACCTAAATCAGCAAAAACTGCTTTAGGCAAGTCGATAATATGTGGATGTGGCAAAATTTGTTCCGCCATATTATGATACTGATCGTTAATCACAATGTTCACAGGTTGATAGTGATAACGTGCATTAATGTCTCGTTGAATGTTAATCATTTGTTGCTTACGCTTTTCAAACGTCGTACGGTCATGGTCACGAATAATGTACTGTGCTGTCGCTTTTTCGACATTTCCTTCCAATTGCATCAAATGATAGAAACCTTCATAGCCTTCCGTATGTTCCGGCACTTCTTCACTCGGTAACAATTGGTTAAAGTACATTGCCAAGTTCAATGCATTAACCATTTTATGTTTTGCAGAGCCTGGATGTACATTGACACCTTCAAACGTCACAACCGCTTCAGCTGCATTAAAACTTTCATACTGTAACTCACCTAATTGGCTACCATCCATTGTGTATGCAAAGTCAGCATCAAAGCGCTCAACATCAAAACGGTGTGGTCCTCTACCAATCTCTTCATCTGGTGTAAACGCCACGCGAATACGACCATGTGGCACTTCTGGATGTGTCGTTAAATATTGCAATGCTTCCATGATTTCCACGATACCCGCTTTATCATCTGCACCTAATAATGATGTACCATCTGTCGTCATGAGTGTATGTCCTACAACTTTCTTCATATCCGGAAAGACTGCCGGATCAATCTCACGTCCAGAGTCACCGAGTTGAATGACGCCACCATCATATTGTTCAATGACTTGTGGGTTAACGTTCGCTGCATTGAAGTCAGGCGATGTATCGACGTGTGCTAAAAAGCCAATTGTCGGCACATCTTTATCGATATTAGATGGTAATGTCGTAAAAAGATACCCATGCGCGTCCATATCTGTCTCAAGTCCCATCGCCTTGAGTTCTTCTTCTAACACACGCAATAAGTCCCACTGGCGTGTTGTTGAAGGCGTCGTGTCACTCTTAGGATCCGACTGCGTATTGATTGTGACATAACGTGTAAGTCTTTCAATGATTGCTTCTTTCATCCTCATACACTCCTCTTATATGCGGTTATTCATATGATAACCTTTGCGATATGTTTTGCCTTTAAGTTTACCATACCCTTGTTTAATGCGTGTATAGATATAGTAAAAGATCTCCGCACATAAAATGCCGAATGCGATGGCACCTGAGATCAATGTCACTTCTAAAAATTGGTTCACTGCAGTGGTATAGGAATTCGTTACTAACAATCGTGTTGCTTCATACGCTGCGCCCCCTGGTACAAGCGGGATAATTCCCGGCACGATAAAGATAATAACCGGTCGTTTATAGTGACGACTCATCGTGTGACTCATCATCCCTAAAATAAAACTACCGAAAAAGGCAGCCATAACGGTACCGTAATTCAAATCGAGCGTAAATTTATAAATAATCCATCCCATCGCACCAACGAAACCCGATGCGACGAGTAAACGTTTTGGTGCGTTGAATAGAATAGAAAATAACATCGTTGAAATAAAACTAATTAAATACTGTGCAACGTAATAAAATACCAACGTCAACGTAACTCCCCCTCTCTAAAAAATAAGTAAGACAATCGCAACACCTGCACCAATGGCAAATGCGGTCAAGGCAGCTTCAACACCACGTGACATACCTGCGAGTAATTCACCGGCCATTAAGTCACGAATGGCATTGGTAATCAAAATCCCTGGTACGAGTGGCATTACACCTGCAATGGTAATAATATCTTGGTTTATAGCCCAACCTATCTTAGTAAAAAAGGCGGCAATCATAATTACGACCATTGAACTAATGAACTCTGAAAAGAACTTAATCTGAATAAAGCGTTGTACAATATCGAATGTCAGAAAGGCCCCCGCCCCTGCAAGTACCGCAAACGGGAAGTCGTGACGGACACCACCAAACATAAACATGAAAAATCCGGATGCAATGGCAGCAGATAAAAACTTCACAACAAACGAATACTGTAACGATGCTTGTTCTAAATGAATCAATTCCGACTTCGCTTCGTCCAATGACAATTCGTTGCGCGAAATTTTACGAGAAACATTGTTCGCAATCGCTATTTTTTCTAAATCCGTTGTCCGTTCACGCACACGTACGAGACGCGTATTCGTACGGTCGTTCAGTGAAAAAATAATCGCCGTTGATGTTACGAAAGAATATGTATCTTCCAAACCGAAACTCGCCGCAATACGTCCCATTGTATCTTCTACACGATACGTTTCGGCACCACTTTCTAGCAATACCTTGCCAGCAAGTAATACAACATCTATGACTTTATTTTCATCTATAATCGTCAATGCTTCAGGCATGAGATAGCCTCCTTTGTTTTAATACGTCAAATCAATTGTCAGTCTACATTGTAATAACAGGTGTTGCAATACAAAAAGACAAATACGTGCAACTTTTTGAACGAAGATTGCTTATCAGTGCAATTATTAATAATTGAATAAATCATTTTGACAACTTTTTGCATTATTTGTACAATTCTGATACAAGGAGGGGATGCACTCATGAAGTGTTTATTATTTGGCCTAGGTAGGCATGCACAAAATATGTATTGGCACTATTTGAGCAATGAAACAACTTTCAGCAAGATTATTATCGTAGAACTGCAGTCAGCAAAAACACAGGTTGAAGCGTTAGTCGCTGATAGCCAAACACCCTGTGAAACGCTTTTTTTAGATGATAGTGTGAAATATGAACGTAAGCTATCTTCTGAAGTGCATAAGAGGTTGCATGATGTTGTAACGCAAGAACAAGTCACACATGCGATTATTGCTACAGAGCCACGCAGCCATGAAATGTACATTGACTTTTGTTTAAATGCACAGCTCCATATTTTATGTAACAAGCCACTTACAACGCCTATGTATACCAATACTGCTGTTGGTTCATCGCAAATCAGCGAAAACTTTCAGGCATTTGTTGAAAAATGGCAAGCAAATGGCGACACATTATTTGAAGTTCAATCATTGAAACGCACACATAAGGGGTATCAATATGTGCGAGATACGATTGAACAAATTGTAAAAACATATAACGTTCCTATTAATAAAATCAATATTTCCTCATCGAGCGATCATTGGTACTTACCAAGTGATACAGCACTCAAAGAAACGCAGCCTTATAAGTATGGCTATGGCACACTCATGCACGATGGCTATCATTTAATTGAATTACTTACCTTTTTTACCGACATTAATAAAAAATATGGCTTTATTGAAGCCCAGAAAAATTATCATGTGTCTGATTATCGACCGAGCGACTTTTTTAAATACTATGGCAAAGCATTTAATGAGCAACTAAGCTTTTTTGACAATGACGACGCCTATCATCATCTCAATATCATTCAAAACTTTGGTGAATTTGAACTATCTGCCATGATCGATTATGTCGATGATGAACATCATAAGATTGCAACTGCCAACCTACAATTGACACAGGCTGGTGATGCACAATTACCGACTGCTTCTTTAAGCGATAAAGAACAAAAGCCAACTTATCGTGAATTTTTAGAAGTGAGTGTTGGTCCTTTAATAACGATTCAAGTCATTAGCTATACATCCGAAAATGGACAACCACCCTATTTTGACATCACTATTTTCAAAAATACAGCCATTCTCGGGGGTGCGCCTTTTGAAAAACTGACATTAGCAGATATTGAAACGAATGCCTCCAGATATACACGTCATATTGGACGCAATCAAGTCGTTTCTATTAACGCACTAGATGACTTTTTCTTCCATAATGAATCACATTCAAATATTCTTGCACATCAAGAAGAAGTAGAAATACTGACTGCCCTACACCAACACATGGCACAAAAGCTTGATATGTCACATTTCCGTTTTGCGGTGGAATTAATTATTGAACATAACGGTAAGTTTTTAGTATGTCGACGCCGTCCAGACGTTGAAGTTGCACCCGGCCTATGGAATGTACCAGCTGGCAAGGTACAATACGGCGAGAGTATGGACGCTGCCATCATTCGTGAAGCTAAAGAAGAAACGAACCTCGACATTTCCGACTTTAGCTGCTTGGGCTACCAGTTCATCAATAAAGCCCATCAGCGCTGTGTCTATACGTATCACGTGAAAATTGATGATATTTCTAATATCCAAATTGATCGTGGTGAATTCGATCACTACGCTTGGATTGATGCAACCGACATTCATCAATACGATTCTCTCAATCCACATATTAAAGATGCAATTGTTCATTTACACAACGCCTAAAAGTGCAAAAGCCCTCAAAACGTCTTCTCACGTTTTGAGGGCTTTTCTACTATTGTAATTTAATAATTGGATTAAACATCACTTTATTGCGACCTTCATTTTTAGCCACATGTAACATATCATCGGCATCTTTAAAGACTTTGCGTTGCGATTTGTATGCATCATCTGTTAAATAACCGACACCGATAGATACAGATAATTTAATAACCGTTTTGTCTGGCAGATGAAAACTTGATTTTTCGACTGCTACACGAATACTTTCTGCAAGTTTCACACATTCATCTAAAGAATAATTACGTAACACGACTGAAAATTCTTCCCCACCATTACGGAAGATTTTCGTCTGTTTCGGCACATAATTTTCTAATAAATGCGCCATTTGTTTCAGTACGGCATCTCCTGCGCTATGTGTATGTTCATCATTGACATCTTTAAATCCGTCAATATCAATCAACAGTAAAGCAAGACTTTGAGACTGTTGTTGTGCTTTATTCGATACTTCATTCAGATGACGGTCAAATTCTTTAACATTGCCGAGTCCTGTTAAGTAATCAATCGTTTCTTCATTTTCATAGCGTTCTATCAAGCTAAAGAAATGATGCAAATCGACGTAGAACACAGCCGTTACTAAAGTTGCGACAATCGATAACGGCACCATGTATAACACTTCAAGAATATCGTAGCTTGGCGCTAACCATGCAATCAATAATAAAATCACAATACTGATGACATTTAAAATTTGAATTGCAATAATATGATTATATTTAATAAATGGACCAACTGTACTTGCGACGGCTGCAATGATAATCAGTGCAATGGCAAATACAAGTGGCATTGTAAGCACAAAATAGCCAACAAGCGCAATAATCATTGCTGAGATAAATGTGTAAAAGCCATTTGTGTAACGTCCTAAAAATAATAATGGTACAAATGATAACTGAATCGCATAGCCAGCGATCGGCACTGGATAAAAAGTTAGCAGTAAGCCAACGATTGTCATTAAGACAGTAATATAACTTTTAGAAAAGCGAAAATCGTGTGATTCCGCATACTGCAAACGATGGAACAAATAAATACCTGCGATTGTGACTGAAATATTGTAAATAATTGCTTCAATCATAAGCTTCGTCTCCTTTACATCATCATCTATTGTATGGGAAAAGTCATTTTTTGTCATCAGCTATGCTAGTAAAAAGACACAAAGAAATACTATTATTTTAGGAGCCTTATTGGGATAAGATGTGATAAGATAAATAAAGTTAGAAAATGAAATAAAACTTTATAATTCTCATATAGGGTACGAGCTCGAAATCTTATTTTAAGTTTTGTCGCCCTACCTAAATAAGGATGAGCAGTAATAAAAAGCTACTCCCTTGAAGATTTAATATTATAGCCTATTTATCGCGTTTTACTTCAAAAATAGCAGCTATTATTTTAAAGTAATTTAACTTAGTTATGAGGGTGACCTGATGTATACATTAACACTCATTGCAGTCTCAATGATTGTCAGCTTAATCGCCACACCCATTGTGATTGCAGTATCCAAAAAATTAGATATTGTTGATAAACCAAACTTTCGCAAAGTCCATACACAACCGATATCGATGATGGGTGGCGCGGTCATCTTAATCGCTTTTTTTATTGGCGTTTGGTTAGGTCATCCAATTGAGCGTGAAACGAAACCACTATTACTTGGTGCGATTGTAATCTATATAGTCGGCCTTATCGATGATTTGTACGATATCAAGCCCGTCTTGAAACTACTTGGCCAAGTAGCAGCTGCATCAATCGTTGTGATGTATGGTGTCACAATTGATTTTATCTCACTACCAATGGGACCTATTATTCACTTTGGTTGGTTGAGCATTCCTATTACCATCATTTGGTTTGTTGCGATTATCAATGCCATTAACCTGATTGACGGTTTAGATGGCTTAGCCGCCGGTGTCTCTACTATCGCCTATGTCACAATTGCATTCATTGCGATTTTACAAGGTAATATTTTTATTATTATGATATGTAGCGTTCAAATTGGTGCACTGCTCGGATTTTTAGTTTTCAACTTCCATCCAGCCAAAATCTTTTTAGGTGACAATGGTGCGCTATTACTCGGCTTTATCATTGGCTTTGTATCACTTTTAGGATTTAAAAATATTACGTTAATTTCGTTATTTTTCCCAGTTGTGATTTTAGCCGTGCCGTTTATCGATACGTTGTTTGCGATGGTACGCCGTGTGAAAAAAGGCCAACATATTATGCAAGCCGACAAGTCTCACTTACATCATAGATTATTAGACTTGGGCTACACGCATCGCCAAACCGTTATTTTAATTTATTCTATCGCGATTATGTTCAGTGTTGTAAGTGTGATTCTGTACTTATCACAACCTTGGGGCGTTTTCTTAATGATTATCTTAATTATTATTACGATTGAGTTGATTGTTGAATTTACCGGACTCATCGACAACGACTATCGCCCATTGCTCAACATGATTGCACGTCGACGTTAATATAACAAAAGCCGTATTTTTAGAAAGTGTCTACACACCTTTTAAAAATACGGCTTTTTTTAGCGATTTAATAATTGATATAACTTATAGAAAATTGGTTTGACAGGCTTGATAAAGTCACCGATATACTCTTCCACATGTGCGTTAAAGCCTTCTTTAAAGCGTTGCACACCTTTATCTTCGGCATCATCACTAAAGTCACCTGTAATACCATAGAAATTGTAGCGATCAATATTGTGTTCTTTCGCAAACTTAATCATATCCCATTGTAGTCGATATGCGCCCATATATGCGTTATATTTAGGGTTCGAGCCACTGGATAAATAATACATTTCATGTTCGTTATAAATGTACAATGCCGCAGCTAAGTCTAACACCTTACCATCTGTTTCGATCAGTGATTCCGTTTGGGCAATTTTCTTCTCTTGTTTTTCAAATTGTTGTGTAACTTGTTGATGTTTCGTCTTACTTTTTTTAGAATTTGGATTTTCTTGTAGCTTTTGTTCCGCTTCGTCAAGTTCTTTACGTAACGTTTCATGTTGAACTTTTTGCTTTTCTAACAAGTTCTCCAAATCAATGTACGCTAACTTTAACATGCTATTGTTCGGATACGTACGTTGCATCTTTTCAAAGTAGTCTTGATCACGAAACTTAAAACCGTGCTTTTCTTCCGCCATTCTAAACAACTTAAAGAAGCGGTCTGTTTCGTCTATTGATAACGTACGCACTTGTACATCCATTTCATACGTCTTTTTGATATTACGTCTTGTTTGGTAATCCATTTCTCTCAATAATTGGTCTTCTGTCTTATCTGCTAAGTCTAGAACAGATAGCCAACGAATCTGGCTCATTTGTGAATAACCTACTGTATATCCTTGATGTTGATAACCGAGCTGTTCCATTTGCTTGATAAATAAGCTATTGTCGTAATCCTCTACAATATTCCCTTTCGCATCACGCAAATTTTCTAATAAATACGGATCTGTTAAAACATATAGACATTGATGCTTTTTCAAATATTTTGTTAGGTTGCTATAGAAAAACTTCACAAGATTCAAATCACTGTAATCCATGACAGGTCCTCTATGCGTATAAAAATATTTAAAGAACTTTAAACTTCTTGCTTCTGTCAGTAAACATGCTGCTAAAACTGTACCATTCTCATCTTTCACACCTACGAGATGGGCATCTTTTTGATTCACATCACGAAAAGCGAAATGCTCAGCACTTTGTGTATAATGCGAAAAATGTTCTTGAACAAATGTTTGATACTCTTGTTGATTCAAACGACCAAACTCCATCAATCAAACAGCTCCTTTTTTATCAGTTAACATATCGTTATTCTACCATAAAATAGAAAAAACCAGACATCATAACAATGCCTGGTCTCAAAAGTTTACGGAGGGAGAAGGATTCGAACCAACGCAAGCATAAAGCTCCTAACCAGATATAAAATCCGGTCCCCTTAAGCCAGACTTGGGTATCCCTCCAAAAATTCACTATGCTCAGTGTACACTTTTTACATATAACCGTCAACTTAATCAATTTACTCTAATAAAATACTATATCATTATGTTTAGTATACGATTTATTATAATTGCATACTTATGATAATGTTGCTTGCAGTAATTTAATCGCTTGAATCGTATAGTTACGCAATTGAATGCCTAGCTTGAAGTCTGGATAAGCAGTCGGCATTTCAATAAACGTATTAAACATACCTGTAACACCTAATGTTTCAAAACGTGCAAACTTATCAGATGTTCCACAAATTGCGATACATGGCTTACCGTATTGTTGTGCCAATTCAGCAATGCGCAATGAAGAAGTTTCTATTTGTTGATCCTGTTCATTGATGCCTTCTCCAAAAATAATCAAGTCTGCATGTTCTACAAGTTCATCTAGGCCCATAATTTGGTCTACAAGTACATGACTTGTGACAATTTCCCCACGTAATAAAGCATGTGTAACAGCGGCAATGCCACCACCAGCACCGCCTCGTGTAATAGGCCCCAGCGCAATGCGTAAGTTATTTTTAAACAATTCGCTAAAATACCACAGTAAGTTATCAAGTTCTACCGCTTCGTCACGCGACATACCGATTTCACGATAACGTTGCATCACTTCACTTTTCTTGCCGTACAAATGACTGTCAAAATCACTCAAAATTTGAATACGCGCTTGATAAATATCATCACGGAGCCCTGAAACATCAATACGACGAATGTATTTGATTTGCCCTGCACCTTGTCGCATATCGACTTGTTGTCCTTCGTCGTTATAAAAACGGACACCCAGTGCTTGTAACATACCCGCACCGCCGTCAAACACTTGCGTTCCGCCTACTGAAATCGCGAAATGTTTGGCATCTTTATCAAGTGCATGATTAATCACTTCACCTAAACCATAGCTTGTTTGTTGTATAGATGGGACGTCTGCTGTTAAAAATTGACTCGCTTCAATAACAGTTAAACCTTCTTCTGTTTGGCCATACGTTGCTTCTACTGGACGCATTTGCGCGTCATGTATATCAATGTGATACTGTGTACCAGAACGCCACAAAAAGACAGCTTCCAATAGCTCGTGACGTCCATTGAACAACGGCACTTGTACAATGTCTGCATCTTCAATATGACTCGCAACCGCTTCTTCAACAAAACGATTGGCATCATAGCTGGAAATAATACCATGATATGCATCCATGGCTACTAGTACTTTCATCTTGTCACCTCATTCATTCAATCATCTTCTCATTTTACCATAAAATCGCATCAAAAAAGAACGCGTAGCCTCTCAACAATTGACTTGAGTGCCCATCACGTTCTTACTGTTCTGTCATTAACCTTCTGCTTTCGCAAGTGAAGATACATTGATATTTTGATGACTATCATGCCACTTTACATCACCATCTACAAAATAAAACGCTTGTGGTGTTTCATGCTTGATACCTGTCTTATCCGCAATATAGTCGGATAGTTCACGTTCTTGTTGCACAATGAGATAGTAGCCATCCATATCTCGCTCATATAAAAATTTATTAAATTGATCTAATGCATTTTCTGAAATAGGACATGTATTACTATGTTTAAAAATAAAAATATCATGATTGTTTGTAATCACTTGTTCGAATTGTTCTATTGAAGTTAGCTTAATAGCCATGACGTTCTTCACCTCTAAGTAAAATTTCAATTCGTCTCTCTGGCAAACCATCATCTCATATAAATTTCGTAATGTTTACCATTATACACATTATACGTTTGATTGTTAACCTTTAAATTTATCTTCGCTTACTGAACAATATATTATCAATCATTCAAATATCGTAAGTAAGGCCCGCATTATTTTTGCTTAGCCAGAAACACTGTCTCCCCCATGACAAGTACTTCTACACTCATAATGTGTTCGCCTCTTCGTTATTTATACCCTCATTCAATCGTGTGCAATCATTTATAATGCATCATATTTTTGTTGAAAACTGTCGTTATAATGTTCTAGCTGTTCTGATGATGTAACCAAGTGATTTACATCGATTTTCGCTAACGCTTGACTATATTCAATTGTTTTCACACGCGTTTCGTAATAACGTTCAAGATCATAATACATCTCAATGGCACTTTGTCTTGCTTGACTCACTGCATTATTATGGAGCTGTTTCTGATTTAATGCTTTTATTTGTTGTTGAATGAGCGGAATCGTTTCATCTCTATACACTTGCGCTTCTTTGCCATCATCATTATGCCCTGCAGCTTCTTCTGCACTCGTTTTTATCTTGTCGTTCTGTGATTCTAACATCTCTTCTAACGCAGCACTTTCTTCAGCACCCTCTGCTGTCGAATGTGCTTCTGCAATATACGCTTCAACGTGACCACGATGTGATTCAAAGGCTTGTGTATCATTTAAAATATTTTCATTAGCCTCAATGGATGCGATACATTGTGTCACAAAATCTTCGAGGCGTTGAATCTCTTTCTCTTTCCCCTTCATTCCTTTGACATAGGCTTGTTTAACGGATTTCAAATCATCATTAGAAGCCGGTAGTTGTTGTACTGCCTTATTGTATGCTTGGAATTTCGGTTTGAGCTGTTTTTTAATTTTTGTATCGAATGCTTGGAATACTTTTTTACTTTCGTCTGTCGTATCCCCTTGCCCTAAATCTTTCAACTTGTATAGCGCCATGTCATCTAATGTTTGGTTGAATACTTTTTCTTTGTCTGCAACGCGTGTTAATTGTGCATCAAAGGCTGTTTTATCACTTTGCGACTGGCCACTACAAGCGGTTAAAACAAAGACAACGACAATACAAAATGTCATTATGGTTTTAAATTTTTTCATGATAGCACCCCTTAACACCTCGTATTATACCGAAACATATTTAACTTGAAAATAATATGTGTTATAGTAATGCAGAATTATAGACCTGTATGAATGAATCCATAAGGAGGACAACGCATGTATTCAGATGTTCAACCTTTTGTCACACATGCGACGAAAGATGATTATGCTCAACAATATGCGCATTACCGCACGTTGTTGTTCGACCTGTTAGACTCACCTGTTAAGTCAACACAACATATTGGTGGCACGCAGCATTTTAATTATCCGACTGAACCGATACTTGATATTTTAGTCGGTGTTGATAACTTACATGATATTACATCACTTGATGAGAAACGCTTAAACTATGCAGGTTTTTATCGTTTACATCATACGTACCATAAAAAAGTGATGATGGCACGCTTTAATAACTTGTCTGACTTAAAACAACAAGTACGCCTTCATATTTTACAACGCAACACAGACTTATTCGACCATTATGTTGCGCTCGATCACCTATTAACGACGTCGCCTGATGCGATTGCTTTCTTCGCACAACAAAAACAAGCCTTACTGACATCAAGTCAAACAATTCGTGACTACGAAATAGGAAAACAACAACTTTTCACACAACTGGGCAAAATGTTATAACACTTATTAATTTTATAGGTTGATACATGACTTTCAACACTCAGAACAGGTAAAATAAAGATAATGATAAAAGAAAGGATGTTACACAGAATGAGCACTAACATCTTGCAAGACCTTGAACAAATGGTTCCAAAAGAAATCATCAAAGTGAATGAACCACTCAAAAAATATACGTATACAGAAACGGGTGGCATTGCAGATTTTTATATTTCGCCCAAGCGCTATGAAGACGTTCAGCAAGTCGTTAAATATGCGTATGAACATGACATCCCTGTGACCTATTTGGGTAACGGCTCTAACATTATTATTCGTGACGGTGGTATTCGAGGCATTGTATTGAGCTTACTCGAACTCAATCACATTCAAGCAGCCGATGCAACGATTGTCGCAGGTAGTGGTGCGGCTATTATTGATGTCTCACGTAAAGCACGTGACTTATCATTAACTGGTTTGGAATTTGCTTGTGGCATTCCAGGCTCAGTCGGTGGCGCTGTTTATATGAATGCGGGCGCTTATGGTGGTGAAATTAAAGATGTCATCGACTACGCACGTGTCATTGATGAAAAAGGCGATATGCTTCAATTGACACATAACGAATTGGCTTTGGATTATCGTAATAGTATCATTCAAAGCGAGCACTATGTCGTGTTAGAAGCAGCTTTTACACTCACGCCTGGCAAACAAGAAGCAATTCAAGAAGTGATGGATGATTTGACGGAGCGTCGTGAATCGAAACAGCCGCTTGAATATCCGTCATGTGGTAGCGTATTCCGCCGTCCACCTGGTCACTTTGCAGGCAAGCTCATCCAAGACGCCGAACTTCAAGGACATCGTGTCGGTGGTGTTGAAGTGTCTAAAAAACACGCGGGCTTTATGGTCAATGTTGATCATGGGACAGCGACAGACTACGAGAACTTAATCAAGCATGTACAGCAAGTCGTCAAAGAAAAGTTTGACGTGACATTGGAACGTGAAGTGCGTATTATCGGCGAACCGTTAGAGGACTAATCACGATGACACACGTTTATGGGGCAACAGTTGATAACGAGACGCGATGCACACATTACCATACAGAGGTCGATATTATCGCAATTAAATTCAAATGTTGTGATAAGTACTACCCTTGCATTCATTGTCATAACGAAGCGGAAACACATCCACCTGAACAGTGGCCCGCTGACACCTTTGAACAGACGAAAGCCATCTTATGTGGCGTCTGTCAGCATGAAATGACGATTCAAACGTATATGCAAGTGACGCACTGTCCAAACTGCCAGTCACTTTTCAATAGCAGATGCCAACTGCATTATCATCATTACTTTGACGTATAACGAAAAAGCGGTACGCACATATATCCAAATATGTGTGTACCGCTTCTTTATCTCTATTACTATTAGGATTTATGGCGTAGGACAGCCGCTACCCAATACCTACAAGGCTGAGTATGCGTGACGTATTAGCACCCCAGTCAGCTAATGTCTCAGCCCCTACGACTTTTAGTACATTTTACTAATTGCGCATTGTCACTACTTTATCTTCTATATGCTTATTAACATTTGGCTCAAATTCATAAGTACTTTTAGCAATCACATGTTTATCTTCATAAAACGAAAAGTTATATACACCTTGGCTAATTAAATGATGATACAGAATGTCTGACACCATTTTTGCTATTTCATCATTCTGCTGTATATCATTTTCAATTGAATGCATGATGTCATACCAATCATTTTGAGCATCATAACGACATACAAATTTATTTTCGAAACCGCTCATTTTATTCAAGTCATCCACTGCATGCGTAATCATTGGGCTAAGAATTTCTTTACCGTCACTCATAATAAAACCTCACAATTCATTGAATATTATTTGGTAACTGTCATCAAAAGTTTTGACAAATCTTTTTACCTCATTGATTTCATGATTTGTCAAACGTTCATTATGATAATCAGCCTTCACCCTGTAGTTTTTTAGTTCCATGAAATTAGGTTTTATATTTCTGACCCTTAATAATTTCATGCGCTTCTTCACATCTTTCATTGCCATACTCATCATCTAGCACTATACAGTATAAGTAAAAGGAGTATATCTATTTTCTTACTAAATATCAACATTAATTTACACCACAACCATAACCAACTAGCGAAAAAGCGGTACGCACATATACCCAAATATGTGTGTACCGCTTCTTTATCTCTATTAAAATAAAAAGTCTTCGTCACGTAATGCTTCTACATTCAATGCGAGTGTATAACCGTCACCTTTTACTGAGAAGAAGTCATGGTTTTTCGTCGTTGTATCCAAGGCGTTTTCGATAATCGGATTGAACTCACGCTCTTCAAAATATGGCTCAAATCCTAAGTTCGATAACGCTTTGTTACCGTTATAGCGAACGTAATTCAATACGTCTTCCGCTAAGCCAATCGGTTCATATAAGCTACGTGTGTATGATTCTTCATTCGCATAAAGTTCTTCCAACAACTTGTACATTTCACGATCTGCACGTTGTTTTTCACTTTCTGACAGCTCGTTTCGTAAACTTTGTGCATCCAAGCCTGTGAAAACACCGTGAATCGATTCATCCAATAAAATCTTACGGATGATTTCGCCAGACGTTGTCATACGTCCTTGACCCGCTAAATATAACGGATAGTAGAAACCAGAGTAGAATAAGAACGTCTCTAAGAACACGCTTGATACACGCGCCATATATTGATCGTAAATAGACGCTTCTGGTTTCCATAATTTATGATAGTTACCGACAATCTTTTCAGACTTGAACTTTAAATGCGGTTCTTCTAGCACCCATTTGTCTAACAGTTCATTCGTCTCTCTAGATGGTAATAACGTTGTAAAAATGTGCGAATAACTTTTGGCATGGATTTGTTCCATCATTCCCATAAAAGAATAAACCGCTTTTTTACGTAAATCTTTCGTATGCATCATAATTAACGGCATACCGTCATCTGCTTGGTGCGTATCAAGTCCTGTTAAACCCGCTAACGCCTTTTTGAATGCATCTTGCTCTGCTTCTGTTAAAGTCTTCCAACTTGCAATATCTTTTGAAACTTTAAATTCTGTTTCCACCCACATCTGCGCAATGTTTTGACGCCAAAACATATTCGTCATGTCTTCTTGTGTATTCCAATTAACAGCAATCATTGACATAAAAAATCTCCTATCTATCATTTTTCCAACACTCATCTATACGAAGTCCGACAGCAATCTTATTTGCTAAAGATGCTGCCGTCCGCTTCGAATATGTGAATAGAAGTAATCCCTCACTACTATTCATTGTCACTTTTAACCTTGCTATTTACAATGCATGGCGCATGATTAAATTGCGCAACTTGTACATTCTTCAACACTCAATAACTTGTTACGTGTGTAATACAATGATTTAAGTCCTTTATGATGTGCATAGACATACAGACGTGCCAATTCACGTGTTGAAATATCAGAGTTTACGTATAAAATCGTTGAGATACCTTGGTCAATATGCGTTTGAATCGTCGCAATCAAATCGATTAACTTCATTTGATCTGTATTGAACGCTGACTTGTAGTACCACATTGTTTGTGGTGACAAGAACGGCATTGGGTAGAATGTCTCAGCATTACCATACGTACGACGTTCAATTTGATCGACAATCGGCATGACAGAGCTTGTCGCATTTTGTACGTAAGAAATACTTTGTGTTGGCGCAATCGCTAAACGATATGCGTGGTATAAACCGTATTTCTTAACATCTGCTTCTAGTGCACGCCAATCTTCTTGTGTTGGAATCTGATGTGGTGCAAATAGTGCTTGTACTTTGTCATATTGTGGCAAGAAGTCTTCTGACGTATAACGTTCAAAATAACGACCGCTTGCATAGTCTGATAACTCAAAGCCTTTGAATGCTTCGCCGCGTTCTTTCGCAATCTGCATTGAACGTTCGATTGAATAGTAGTTCATCATCATGAAGAATACGTTCGCAAAGTCTTTCGCTTCTTCTGACTCATAGTTAATTTGGTTTTTCGCCAAGTAACCGTGTAAGTTCATCACACCAAGACCTACTGAATGCAATTCGCTGTTCGCTTTTCTTACACCCGGCGCATTTTGAATGTTCGCTTCATCACTCACAACTGTCAAAGCGTCCATACCCGTATGTACAGAATCTCTGAATTTATCTGATTCCATCACGTTCACGATATTCAATGATCCTAAGTTACATGAAATGTCACGTTTGATTTCATCTTCAATACCATAATCGTTAATAATAGATGTTTCTTGAAGTTGGAAAATCTCCGTACATAAGTTACTCATCTTAATTTGACCGATATTGCTATTCGCGTGTACACGGTTCGCATTGTCTTTAAACATCAAATACGGGTAACCTGATTGCAATTGTGTCTGCGCAATCATATTCAGCATCTCACGTGCATCTTTACGTTTCTTCATAATGTTTGGATTTTCAACAAGGCGATCGTAGTACTCATCGATGTTAATATCATCCAACGTCACACCATACTCTTGTTCTACCGTGTGTGGCGCAAACATATAGAAGTCCTTACCTTCTTTTGCTAAATCGAAAAACTTAGACGGTACAATTAAACCTGTTGAAATTGTTGATAAACGCAAATCTTCATCCGCATTTACCTTTTTCGTATCTAAAAATTCTTCCACATCATAATGGAAAATGTTTAAATAAACGGCACCGGCACCTGGACGTTGACCGAGTTGGTCTGCATAGCTAAAGCCACCTTCAAGTGCTTTTGCAACAGGTAATACCCCTTTTGCAACGCCTTTAATGCCTTTAATCGCTTCACCACGTGCGCGTAGCTTAGATAAGTTGATTGCGACACCGCCACCAATCTTACTCAATTGTTTCGCCGTAGAGTCGATAAAGTTGATAGAATTCAAGCTATCATCTACTTCTAATAAGAAACATGACACTAATTCCCCACGTCTTGCTCGACCAGCATTTAAAAACGTTGGCGTCGCCGGTTGATAGCGTTGGTCAATCATCGCTTGGATAAAGCGTTTCGCAAGTGCTACGTCACCCTTCGCTAAGTACAATGATACGATTGTCACGTGCTGATGATAATTCTCGAGATATTGTGATTTATCATTCGTTTTAAGTGCATAATCTTTATAGAACTTACTTGCGGACATATAGCTTGCAAAGCGGAATGGTAATGCATTCGCGAAGTCCATAATATCTGTCAACTGTGGTTCAGTATAGTCGTTGAAAACATTGTAATAAAACTGATTTGCCACTAAAAAGTGAAGGCGGGCAAGCTCGTTATCAAAGTGGACTGTTTTGTCGTGAATCTCTTCCAAGTATACGTTTAATGCTTCTTGGTCTTTCTCCAAATTAAAAAAGCCACTCTCATTGCGTTTCGTTACTTCATTATTTAACTCAATATGATTGTAATGCTTCTCTTCCATAGCTTTCATCAAAATTAACCACCTTCTCTTTAAACTCCAAAGTATCTTTCAAAGTGCCGTGCAACTCAAACTTCATCAGTAACGGAACGTCATACGTTTGTGAGATTGTCACACCCGCTTTCGCAAAATTATTTCCCCAATTGCGATTGCCGCTTGCCGCTACACCTTGTATCCATGTGCTATTCTCAGCTAAAAACTGTTCAACAGGCGCTGGAACTTCTCCAAAACCAATCGTTCCTGTTACTAAAATAAAGGGTTCTGAAATCTTTTCAGAGGCGTTGGCTTCTGTAATTTCATATATATCTTCTAATTCTGTTCTTTTAAGAAATCGTCTAACATTGCCTGTAAAAGAATAAAAAACAACTTTCATAAAAATGACCGCCTTTCAAACGCCATCTCTTAACAGTGCGTTATGACTCTCGATATTCACATTCCCCAATTGTACTTCATAGGTTCAATCAAAGTACCAAAACACGAACATACATTTCGGTTTCGTCCAAATACTTTATGTCGATAAGCCACGATATCTTTTATATCAACGTTATTCGCTTACCGAACAATTACGCGATATGAAACGTGTATACGAATCCATATCATATGTAAGCATCCCCTCTACATCGTACATACCATATTCAACTTGTACAAAACACAATATATAGTGTGTTATTCGTCTGTCGAACACTACATTCTGTGCTACATTATACCTAACATATTCTTGAATTAAAAGAGGAAAATATTGAAGTATTACATCTCAACACAGTCAAAAGCAATGGTATCAATATGTACAACATTTAAGAAAATTATTTGAACAAATGTGGAGGTTTTTCGCTTGACTTTCTTAAAAAACGATAACAGAACGTGCGTTCGCCTTTTATTATACACCTTTCTTCTACAAAATCAATGTTCCTACTGTATCATCATTGCAATGATAAAATCAAAAAATTGAAATGTAGCACATCCATTGCTTTTGTGCTACGATAGTTACGTTGAAAATTTAGTTATATAGAGGCGATTGCATGAATTCGAAAATGAAAGGCATTATCGCAATCTTAATTTCTGCTATTGGTTTTAGCTTTATGGCAGTTTTTTTTCGTCTTGCCGGCGACTTACCTGTCTTTCAAAAATCATTAGCGCGAAATTTCGTCGCGATGTTTATCCCCTTGTTTTTCATCTTGAAGTATAAACAACCTTTTTTTGGTAAGTTGAGTAGCCAACCTTTATTAATCACACGCTCTATGCTCGGCTTAACAGGTGTCCTACTCAATATTTATGCTATTGATCATATGGTATTGAGTGATGCAGACATTTTAATGAAACTCAACCCGTTTTGGACGATTTTACTCAGCTTAATTATTTTGAAAGAACATATTGAACGCTATCAATTCGTCGCAATGATTGTCGCAATTATCGGCATGTTCTTTGTTGTACAACCCGAGTTCTCGTCCGACGTCTTACCAGCCGTTATGGGCTTATTATCTGGTATTTTCGCTGCGGGTGCCTATACAGCTGTACGTGCTTTGAGTACTCGAGAAGCGCCATACACGATTGTATTCTACTTTTCATTCTTTTCTGTTGTTGCGTTGCTACCATTCGTACTGTTCACATATGAGCCAATGACGCCGATGCAAATCACTTATTTAATCTTTGCTGGTTTATCAGCTGCTGTAGGTCAAATTGGTGTGACGGTTGCTTATAGTTATGCACCTGCGAAGGACATTTCTATTTTTACGTACGCATCTATTCTGTTCACTGCCTTAATTGGCTTTGTACTCTTTGGCGAATCGCCGGACTTTTACGCGGTTATCGGTTATGTCATTATTTTGACTGCCAGCTACTATATGTTTGAAGTCGCACGCCGAGCTGCTTCACCTAAGCGTCGCCAACACAATCAATCAAAAACATAATTTATAGAGGAGGTCTTACGATGTCTGAAGGACGTTCAAAAGAAGACTTACAAGATATTACATTACTAGGAAACCAAAATAACACGTACAACTTTGACTATCGCCCAGATGTCTTGGAAACATTTGATAATAAACACCAAGGTCGCGATTACTTTGTTAAATTCAATTGCCCTGAGTTTACATCGCTCTGTCCGATTACAGGGCAACCTGACTTTGCGACGATTTACATTTCTTATATTCCAAATGTCAAAATGGTCGAATCTAAGTCGCTTAAATTATATTTATTTAGTTTCCGTAATCATGGCGACTTTCACGAAGATTGTATGAACATTATCATGAATGATCTTATCGAATTAATGGATCCGCATTATATTGAAGTTTGGGGCAAGTTCACGCCGCGTGGTGGCATTTCAATTGATCCATATACAAACTACGGTCGCCCAGATAGCAAATATGAAAAAATGGCGGAATATCGCATGATGAATCATGACCTTTATCCAGAAACAATCGATAATCGTTAAATGATAATCTCGACATATACTGTTGAAACACAAACGGTATATGCCGGGATTTTCTTTTCTTCTATTAGAAAACATCGACACAATATTTCTGTACGATAACGTCACAAAATTGCATAAATTATTTTTTCAGAATTTTCTTGTTTAAATTAATTAATAGGTATAAAATAGTGTTTAACTCTCAAGAAAGGAAAGGGGAAGTATTATGAGCAAACATTACACAAAGGAAGAGATTCTGAACAGTACACCACGTACAGGTTTCTTCGGGCATCCTAAAGGGCTAAGCACCCTATTCTTTACAGAGTTTTGGGAGAGGTTTAGTTACTATGGTATGAAGGCCATTTTAGCTTACTACATTTATTACTCTGTAGCCAAAGGTGGCTTTGGTATTGATCAAGGCGTTGCCCTACAAATCGTTTCTATGTACGGTGCATTGATCTATATGAGTGGTGTGATTGGTGGTTGGATTGCTGACCGTCTTATCGGTACACGTCACGCGTTATTCTATGGTGGTATTTTAATTATGATTGGGCATATTTTATTATCACTACCGAATAACTTTACATTATTATTAATAGCATTATTCTTCTTAATTATTGGTACAGGCTTGTTGAAACCAAATATTTCTTCAACAGTTGGCCTATTATATGACAAGAACGATCCACGTGTGGACTCTGCATTTACAATCTTCTACATGTCTATCAACTTAGGTAGTTTGATTTCACCATTAATCATTGGTTGGACACAAATTAACGTTGGTTTCCACGCCGGATTCGCAATTGCTGCTGTCGGTATGTTCTTTGGTTTACTTACATATTTAATCACAAACAAGAAATATTTAGGTTTAGCCGGATTAGAAGTACCTGACCCTTTAACAAAAGAAGAACGTACAAAATTCTTCCGCTTAACAGCAATCGTTTTAATCATTATTGTAGTAGTTGTTATTGGCTTGCAATTAATGGGTCAACTCAATATTACAAACTTAGCAAACTTTGTAACACTATTAGGTATCGGTTTACCATTGTTCTACTTCATCAAAATGCTTACGAGCAAGAAAACAGCAGATTACGAGCGCAAACGTGTCTTTGCTTACATTCCGTTGTTCATCGCATCTGTTGCGTTCTGGATGATTCAAGAGCAAGGTTCTACAGTATTAGCACAGTTCGCTGATACAAAAACACAATTAGACTTAGCAAAAGTAACAGGTGGCTTGATTGACTTCCATATTCCACCAGCTTGGTTCCAATCATTGAACCCATTATTTATCGTTGTACTTGCGCCAGTCTTCTCAATCTTATGGGTTAAACTAGGCCGTTTTAATCCACCTACTGTAATGAAATTTGCAATCGGTGTATTACTTGCAGGTATATCATACTTAATCATGGTCGTACCATTATCAGGTGGCGCCGAGTTAATCAATCCATTCTGGTTAGTGGCAAGTTTCCTAATCGTGACATTAGGTGAGCTTTGCTTATCACCAATCGGTTTATCAACAACGACAAAACTAGCACCAGAAGCATTTACCGCTCAAATGATGAGTGTATGGTTCTTATCTAATGCAATGGCTCAAGGTATCAACGCACAGATGGTTACAGTTTATACAGCAATTAGCTCTAACCAATACTTCTTATATTCAGGAAGCATTGCCATCGCAATCGGTATCTTATTATTCATTGCAACACCATTTATTAAAAACTTAATGCAAGGTGTTAAATAAAATACAATTTTTAGCGTACAGTCCGAGCGATTGTGCGCTTTTTTTGGGAGCACTACAGAAATCTCATGCGCAGCAAAGATTTCGTTGTAGTGCCCCGGCAAGGATGACTAGATGTGTGACAAGCCAAGGGCGTAGTCAGACATCAGTCAGCTACTGCCACTCATATAATTGAATCAGTAAATGCAATAGGTGAATTTAAAGGTATTCTCTATTAAAGAGCAGAAATCTCATGCGTTAGCAAAGATTTCGTTGTAGTGCCCCGGCAAGGATGACTAGATGTGTGACAAGCCAAGGGCGCAGTCAGACATCAGTCAGCTACTGCCACTCATATAATTGAAGTAGTCAATGCAATAGGTGAATTTAAAGGTATTCTCTATTAAAGAGCAGAAATCTCATGCGCAGCAAAGATTTCGTTGTAGTGCCCCCGCAAGGCTGACTAGTTGGCGGACAAGCTAAAAGCGCAGTCAGACATCAGTCAGCTACTGCCACTCATATAATTGAATCAGTAAATGCAATAGATAAAGCTTAAAGGTATTCTCTATTAAAGAGCAGAAATCTCATGCGTAGCAAAGATTTCGTTGTAGTGCCCCCGCAAGGCTGACTGTCAGCTACTGCCAAAAGCATTAATAACATCGTTCGGTTCTGCTCAAATGTTAAACGCTTTTGTCCCACTCCTCACGCTTTTACATTAAAAGACACCCTTTCTGAATGACAGAAAAGGTGCCTTTTTTGTATTATTTATTTAAAAAATATGCTTCAACTTCACGCCAATTGTTAAGACGTTCAAAGTCTGTATTGCCATGATTGTGTGGTGCACTAAACATTAATGGCTTGCCTTTAAAGATACCGAGCTGCTTTGGATTATCGTCAATTAAATAATCAGTTGCCGCGATATTTTTACGTCCACAAAAAACGAAATGCTGTGGATCTAAGAATGGAAAATATTTGCGTAACCATTCGTATTTGTCATGGAACGAAGTCGGCACGTCCATTGCAGCCGTCACAATATACACATCGTAATGTTCGTTCAACTTTTCAACGACTTCTTGTGCATCTTTAATGACCGGTAAACGTCCGAAAAAGCCATCTTCTGCTAAAATATCACGGACAATGACTGCGTGCTCTGGCATCATATCATAGATCTTTCTACCAGTGATTTGTTCTACTGTAACACCTAATTGCGTACGACGGTTAAACTCATCTAAAATCGCACCTATCGTATCCGCTAAAACTTCGTCCATATCAATTCCGATTGATTCTCTCATGTTATCGCTCCTTGTGACTGTCATAACTCTCTTTATTATAGCAAATTGTTGCCATTACGTCCTATCAAGCAATATCTAAAATTGTGCGAGCACCTGACGAATAACTTCATTTTGTTCAGGGAATCCGAATGTAATACGGACACCGTTTGGAAAAGCACGCGCAATAATACCCGCTTTCAGTAGCGCTTCATCTAACTCAGCAACACGATCTGTTTCAACAAATACAAAGTTCGTTTGTGTTGGATATAGTTTCAATGTTGTATTCACATCATTAAACTTATCACGTTCTGCTTTGTTCGCTGCCACTGTTTGTTGTAAGTAGCTTTGGTCTTGGAACGCAGCCAATGCAGCTTGTTCTGATAAGCGTGTCGTATTAAATGGTGGTCGAATCACATTCAACTTTTCCGCAAGTGGTGGTGGCGCAATAATATAACCGATACGTAAACCAGCAAGTCCATATGCTTTAGAGAATGTACGTAACATCGCAATATTGTCGTATTTCTGCATTAAAGCGACTGTGTCTGGGTAGTCGTCTGCTGTCACATATTCTGCATACGCTTCATCAAATAAAATCGTTACGTTACTTGGGATTTTTTGAATAAATGCTTCAATCGCTTCGGCGTTATGATACGTACCTGTTGGATTGTTTGGGTTACAAATCCATACAAGTGCCGTTTTGTCATCAACCGCATCAGCAATTGCATCTAAATCGAATGCCCCTTCATTTAACGGTACTTGAACAATATTTGCGTCTTCTACAACAGCATTATGGAAGTATTGTCCAAACGTCCCTTCACTCGTTACGACCTTATCTCCTGAGCGAATCACTGTACGTGAAATAATCACAATCATTTCATCTAAGCCCGCACCAAAAACCACTTGCTCTGGTGCAACTTGATAATGTTCCGCAATCGCTGCTTGTAATAGTGGCGCATTTGGTTCCGGATATAAAAATAAATCATCCACATGGGTTTTAATTGCCTCTTTGGCTTTCGGTGAAGGACCGTAGACATTCTCATTTGAAGCGAGTTTATGTAATTCGCCGGTAATGCCTAACTTTTTCTTCAACGCTTCTGGTGATAAGCCAGGTGTGTATGCGCGTAACTGTGCTATTTGTGACTTCATAAATACTACCTCCAGTTAATTCTGAAAATTTAAAATATGTTAATTATTATAACGATTAAAGTCAAAAATAGCTAGTGTCGATTATATTTCCATTTAAAAAACGCAGAGGGAATTTTCCCCCTACGTTTAGACATTAATCAATAATATTGTGTTTTTTAAGGTATTCTTTGGCAACATCGTATGGACGTTCCCCTTTTTCAGCAACACGATAGTTCATCTCTTGCATTTCTTCATCGGTAATTTTACCTTCTAGCTTGTTCAATGCCTTCACAATATCAGGATGTTTCTCAAGAAAGTCCTGCTTAAACAACGGAGCACCTTGATATGGTGGGAAGACGTGTTGGTCGTCCTCTAACACGACCATATCGTATTGTTTCAGTTCCGCATCTGTTGAGTAGGCATCAATCAAGTTGATTTCACCTTTTTCAACAGCTTGATAGCGTAATTTCGGCTCCATCGTTCTTACATTTTCAAAATTTAAATCATACGTTTTTTGGACTTTTGGATAGCCATCTTCACGGTCGTTAAATTCAAGCGTAAAGCCTGGTTTTATTTCACTTTCCACACGTTTCAAGTCACTGATTGTTTTTAAATCATGTTCTTCCGCGAACGACTTTTTAACCGCTAATGCATACGTATTATTGTATTTCATCGGCTTCAACAACGTCATATCGTATTGGGATTCTAAGCTTGAACGTGCTTGGTCATAAACTTTCGCAGCATCATTAGACTTCGGTGTTTCTTTCGTCAGTTCGCCTAAAACAGTCCCTGTAAATTCCAAGTAACCATCAATTTCATCTGATTTTAACGCATTGAAAAGGAACGTTGTTTTGCCCATACCGTCCTTCACATCAACCTTATAGTCGGTATCTTGCTCGATAATCAATTTATACATATTCGTAATAATCGACGGTTCGGTTCCTAACTTACCGGCAATCGTTATCTCATTATCTTTATGTGCAAGCATTGGCGCAATTGACACGCTCAACATGATAACGAGCACGACGCCTAATGTTACCATCATTTTGCGATACGACACGTTACTTAGCACGCGTAACAAAATATCGAACAGAATCGCAAGCAAGGCAGCTGGAATGGCACCGATTAAAATAAGTGACGTATTGTTGCGGTCGATACCTAGTAAAATTAAGTCACCAAGACCGCCTGCTCCGATTAATGCCGCAAGTGTCGCAGTACCGATGATTAAGACCATTGCGGTACGAATCCCTGCCATAATGACAGGCATGGCTAATGGCAGTTCGACACGCAGCAATCGACGTGCTGGCTTCATGCCAATCCCTTTCGCTGCTTCGATTAGTGAGCCATCTACACCAACGATACCCGTATAAGTGTTACGCAATATCGGCAATAACGCATAAATAACCAAGGCGATAACGGCTGGTACCGTCCCAATACCGAATAACGGAATCATTAAACCGAGTAATGCTAATGACGGAATCGTTTGAAGAACCGCAGCAACATTAATAATCGGTTCTGATAACTTCGGTGTTTTCGTCAATAAAATGCCTAACGGTACGCCAATCAATACGGCAATAAGCAACGCAATAAATGATAGCTCGATATGTTCAAGCAATGCGTTGAATAGTTCGTCCTTTCGTTCAACGAGTGTTGATAACAATGTATTCATCGTACATCACCCGCCTTACTTTGGGATAAGAAGCGGAATATATCTTCACGTGCTAAACGCCAACGTTGTGCATCAACTTCTACAATAACCGCTTCATGTGTCGCCAACTCACGATACACATCACTTACAGCGTCTGCATGATGCACAACTGGTAAATGCAGACCTTCACCATCCGATACCGGTTCGCCTGCCAATTCGACAATTTTCCCCAGTGAGAAATGATTGAGTACCACACCTGTTAAATTACCAATAAATTCACGGACAAAATCGTTTTTCGGATACTTCACAAAGTCGTTCGGCGTACCAATCTGTTCAACACGCCCTTGATTCAAGAGACAAATGCGATCACCCAACTTGAACGCTTCTTCAATATCATGCGTCACAAAGACAATCGTTTTGTTAATTTTGCTTTGTAAAGCCAGCAAATCATCTTGCAACTTCTCTCGCGTAATCGGATCTAATGCACTGAAAGGTTCATCCATTAAGATAACCGGTGGATCGGCTGCTAATGCTCGCACGACACCGACACGTTGACGTTGCCCGCCTGATAATTCACTTGGCATACGGTCTCGGAATTGCTTGGGTTCTAGACCGACCATTTCTAGTAATTCATCAACACGCGCATCAATCGCTTGCTTATCCCATTGTTTCATAAGTGGTACTTGTGCGATATTGTCACGAATGGACATGTGTGGGAATAAGGCGATTTGTTGTAACACATAGCCCATATCCCAGCGCATTTCATACACGGAGTAGTCGCTAATCGGCTTGTCTTTGAAATAAATATAGCCTTCAGACAAATCGATGAGGCGGTTAATCATTTTCATCGTTGTCGTTTTGCCAGAACCAGATGGCCCGATTAGAACGAAAAATTCTCCTTCCTGTACTTCTATATTGACGCTATCAACAACCGTTTTGTTGCCGTAGCGTTTAGATACATTTTCAAACTTAATCATCGTCTCACTTCTCTTTTTATTTTTAACAGTTTATATGTATCCATTACCCCACATACGAAACTATTATCATTATTTAAACACATTTTCTAAAAAAAATAATCTTATTTGTTTATCATATTTACTTAATATATCGAACAAAAACACTGACACAATATCATGCCAGTGTTTATATGCGTTATGCTGTTGTTTTATAATCTTGAATGGCTTCTAAAAAGACAGGGCAGTAGTGTTTAAGCTTGTAACTGCCGACACCTTCTATATGAATCATTTCTTGTTTTGTTGTCGGTTTACGTTTCGCAAAGGCTTCTAATGTGTAGTCTGAAAAGATATTGACAGGTGTTACGTTGAGCTGTTCACTCAATTGTTGACGCACTGTGACTAAACGTTCGAATAGCTTGCGATCGACACCTTCAACCGTATTGATTTTAACCGTCTCTTTTGACTTGCGACGAAATGGTGTTGTGTAGACATGATCGTCTTCTTTAAGTAGCTTCTTAACCGAATCATCACACATTAAAATGTCATCATGTGCATTCAAATATCCTTTAAAACGCAATTCATCGATTAAATGATGTAACTCGCCCGTCGTGTAACCTTTCATGATGCCGTATGTGGACACTTGCTCAAAGCCTTGATGTTGAATGTAATCTGAATGCTCACCGCGCAACACTTGAATGACTGTTTGGTGCGTTTCACATTGACCTAAACGTGCCACACAGCTAATGATCATTTTCGCTTCTTTCGTCATGTCATATGTTTTATTTTTAGCGATACAATTACTACATTGTCCGCATTCTTCAAGGCGCTCATTCGGTTCGAAATAGTGCACGAGTGTCGCTTCCAAACATTTTTTCGTCTTTGTATAATGAATCATCTTCGTCAGCTTTTCGCCCATTTTGTCTTGATAGTCTTCGTCCGCTTTCGATGACGTAATAAAATATTCGTGCAAGCCAATGTCACGTTCGCTGAATAATAAGATACACTCACTTTCTAAACCGTCACGCCCGGCACGTCCCGCTTCTTGATAGTATGATTCTAAGTCTCCCGGCATATTGTAGTGAATCACAAAGCGCACGTTAGACTTGTCGATGCCCATACCGAATGCATTCGTAGCAACAACGACACGTGTCCGATCGTATAGAAAGTCGTTTTGCGCGTCTTCTCGTTCTTTCGCTGTGCGACCTGCGTGATAGAACGTGGCAGACACACCGGCATCTTCTAATGCGTGATGTAATGCCTCGACTTGTTTGCGTGTCGCACAATAGACGACACCTGAATCTTGCGCATGGCGTTTAATGTAATCTACAACGAACTTCTCACGTTGATATGTTGGATTAACCTCAAATATCAAGTTGCGTCGCTTAATACTCGTCTTAACAACATAGTTCGGATGAATGTGCAAACGCTGCATAATATCTTGTTGCACTTCCGCTGTTGCTGTCGCCGTTAACGCTACAATCGCAAACTTTTGTGGTAAGCTCAGCACTGTGTTGATGACCGCTTGATAACTCGGACGGAAGTCATGGCCCCATTTTGAAATACAGTGCGCCTCATCGAAAGCGACTAATGCAATCGATAAACGGCGTAACAACGAAACAAAACGCTGTTGTTCTAGGCGTTCAGGCGCAACGTATAAAAACTTAATGTCTCCCGCTCGCAGTTGCGCTTCAATCTCTTGTTGTTCTTTAACGCTTTGGCTACTATTTAGGTAGGCAGCTGAAATCCCCATTGTCTTCAGTTGATCTACTTGGTCTTTCATCAACGAGATTAATGGACTAATGACAAGCGTTGTTCCTGATAGCTTCAAGCCCGGCACTTGATAACACAGAGACTTACCGCCACCTGTTGGTAAAACGCCTAATGTATGATGTTCCGACAAGACGTGGTCAATAATCTCACGCTGTCCTGGTCTAAATTGTTGATATCCGAAATAATACGATAGGATCTCTTCCATGCTACCCCTCTTATTGTTCTATAATTTCTTCTAACTCGCTCCAACGTGTCATATCTGTTTCATATTGCGTTTCAAGTGCTGCACGTTCTTCGTTCAATGTATGAATTTTCGAGTAGTCTGAATGTGCTGCGACCATCTCTTCATCAATTTCTGACAAACGTGTTTCAGCTTCCTCGATTCTCTCCAGCAATAACTCATATTCACGTTTTTCTTTATATGACAAGCCACGTTTCTTCGGCTTTTTAGGTGCTGGTGTGGCGGGTTGATTTTGAACTTCTACAATCGCCTCTTGTTCCTTTTTATACGCTAAATAATCTTCAAAACGTCCTAAAATCATATCGACTTGACCGTCATGAATGTACCAATAACAATCAACAACCTTATCTAAGAAATAGCGGTCGTGGCTCACAGTAATGACTGTCCCACCAAACGTCTGAATATAATCTTCCAAAATCGTTAATGTTTCAGTATCCAAATCATTCGTCGGTTCATCTAATAGTAAGACGTTCGGTTGATGCACAAGTAAGCGCAATAAATAGAGGCGTTTTTGTTCACCGCCAGATAACTTGTACACTTTCTTACCGTGCGTTTGTGTTGGAAATAAAAATTGTTCCAACAGTTGCGTCACTGAAACCGTCGTTCCATCTTTCTGCTTCGCCACTTCTTGTTCTTCACGCAAAAAGTCAATCATGCGGATATCTTGATTTAAACGTTCATCCGTTTGTTTGAAGTATGCGACCTTTACCGTCTGCCCCACTTTCAACACACCGTTATATGCCGTATCTTCACCCGCAAGTATATTGAGTAACGTCGTTTTACCCGCACCATTCGTTCCAACAATCCCGATTTGTGCCCCTTTTTGAATAATCGTCGTAAGATTTTCAAAAAGCGTACGACCATTGATTGTTTTACTGATACCTTCAAGTTCAAACACCTGTTTACCGAGACGTGAATGTGCGAGATTCAATGCCCCTTTCTCTTGCATATGATGTGACTTCACTTCTTGTTCTAGCGCTTTAAAACGATCTTGTCGTGCTTGTTGTTTCGTCGTTCGCGCTTTTACACCCGCACGCATCCATGCCAACTCTTGCTTAAATAACGCGCGTTGTTTCGTTTGTTGACGTGCGAGTACCGCTTCTTGTTCCGCACGCATCGCAATATACGCCTCGTAATTCCCCGGATAAGATGTCAACTTTCCATGCTGTAACTCCACAATACGTGTCGCAACTTCATTTAAAAAGTAGCGGTCATGCGTGACAAATACGACCGTCTTCGGGTACGATTTGACAAAGTTAATCAACCAATGAATGGATTCAAAGTCCAAATGGTTCGTCGGCTCATCTAATAACAACAAATCCGGTTGTTCAATCAATGTACGCGCTAATACAACACGCTTTTGTTGCCCGCCTGATAACTCACCAATGCGTTTCGTTGTATCATGAATGCCGAGTTTCGATAAAATCGTCTTAATTTCCGCACTGTAATCCCAAGCTTCCAACATATCCATCGTCGCCTGTGCTGCCATCATTGCTTCGAGCGCTTTGTCTGTTTGTTGTTCAGCATATGTTGCCGTCGCAAGTTCATAGCGCTTAATGGCACGTAATGTTTCCGTATCCGCACTGTACACCACGTCATAGACTGTCATGTCTTCATCCAAAAATTGTTGTTGTGACGCATATCGAATACGGTACTGCTTCGGATGTGTCACTTCGCCATCAAAGTCTTCATCCATCCCTGCAATCACTTTGAGTAATGAACTTTTTCCTGTACCATTTATCCCTACCAAGCCGATGCGTTCTTTATCTGAAACTGCAAATTCTAAGTCATCAAATATCACTTTATCCGCAAAAGACTTGTTCAGGTGTTCAATTTTATACGCTGCCATCCAACATACTTCCTTTTATCTTATAGATTTACTCGAATATATCTGTTAATCTTAAATCAGTTCTATTTATTATACCTTTTTTTCTATTCAAATGATACAAGGAGACCCGTTCTATGTTAGATTACATTGCACATATTCCCCCGTTCTTGCAAGCGTTGTTAGCCGGGTTAATCACTTGGTTGCTTACCGCTTTGGGGGCAGCGACAGTGTTCTTATTCAAGACTGTCAACAACAAAATATTGAGCGTCATGCAAGGTTTTGCAGCGGGTATTATGATTGCGGCAAGTTTCTGGTCATTATTACAACCAGCAATCGAAAGCAGTTCAGATAGTGCCGTACCATGGTTGCCTGCCGCTATCGGCTTTTTACTTGGTGGCGTCTTCATTCGTTCATTAGACTATGTGATTCCACATATGCACCGCAACGCACAAGACACGACGCAACGAGTAGAAGGTGTCGAAACAGGCCTCAGTAAAAATACGTTACTCTTACTTGCGATTACATTGCACAATATTCCAGAAGGGCTCGCTATTGGGGTCGCATTCGGAGGCGTCGCAACAGGTAACGAACACGCGACATTACTAGGCGCACTCGGTTTAGCAATTGGTATCGGCATACAAAATATTCCTGAAGGTGCCGCGTTATCATTACCTATTCATGCTACGGGACAATCCCGTTGGAAAGCATTTAACTACGGTCAAGCATCCGCACTTGTCGAACCCGTATTCGCTACAGTCGGTGCTGCAGCTGTTCTTATCGTGACACCTATCTTGCCATACGCACTCGCATTTGCAGCAGGTGCGATGATCTTCGTTGTCGTGGAAGAACTTATTCCCGACTCACAATCAGGTGAAAACACCGACCTTGCTACATTAAGTCTCATGATAGGCTTTACTATCATGATGATTTTAGACGTCGCATTAGGTTAAATTAAATAAGCACATTAAAGCGAGGTCGTTTAAACGGTCTCGCTTTAAATTTGATTAAATGTAAGGTTGGGATAAAAGCAGTAAAGATTTGAGCAGAACCGAACGAGAAAGTTAAGGGAATTGCAGTAGTTTACCGATTCTGACTAAGCTTTTGGCACGCGAGCAATCAAGAAACGATGGACTCCACCCCAAGCAAAAAGCGACTGGCTTTGCACATATACTTGTGCATAACCAGTCGCTTTTCTATGCGGCTCTATTTTTGACCTTTAGAACCTGCTTCATATTTATATTTCGTTGGATCGATTTTTTTGAAATCTGGATTTTTGTAGAATCGGAATAAGTCACCGTTCAAGATTTTGTCTGAAACTTCAAGGTCTGTTTCAACTTGTTGTTTCATTTGTTCTAAGTTAGACGGTGGTGTCTCCATTGGCTCATTATCTTTGTTACTGTAGACTTTACCGTTCACATATTTATAATCTTTCGTTACAAAGTCACCATTACGGAATGGTACGACTTCTTGGTGATCTTTAGACAACATATCCGTACCTAACATCAAGTAGTTCGATGTGTCGATACCAAGCAAGTGAAGTAATGTTGGCATGACATCAACTTGTCCTGCATAGGTTTCATCTACTTTCGGCTCAACACCTGGTGCTTTAATCCAGAAACCTGTTTTGTTTAAGTCGTTGAATTTTGCCGGTGTAATTGGTTCGCCTAATAACTCGCTCATCGCCTTGTTGTGGTTTTCTGAGATACCATAGTGGTCACCATAAAGAATGATAACTGAATCATCATATAAACCACGGCGTTTCAAGTCGTTAATAAATTCCTCAACCGCTTCATCTAAATAGCGTGCCGTTTGAATATAGCCGTCTACCGTGTTATTACCTGTATCACTTTTCGCAATTGTCGCATCTTCTTCACTCAATGTGAATGGATAGTGGTTCGTTAATGTAACTAAATGCGAATAGAACGGCTTTTTCTCTTTATCTAAGTACTCTGCTGACTCTTCAAAGAACTTCTTATCTTTCAATCCTAAGTTTTCTAAGTTCTCAGGTGACATATCATAGTACGTTGCATCGTAGAACTTATCAATACCAAAATGTCTATACACTTGGTCACGGTTCCAGAACGTTTTGTAGTCACCGTGCATCACGTTCGTTGTATAACCTTGTTGTTGATGCAAGATTGCTGGTAACGATTGGAATGTATTATCCCCTTTTAATGAAAAGGCTGATCCTTGAGGGAGACCATACAAACTGTTATCCATCGTGAACTCAGCATCCGAAGTCTTACCTTGACCTGTTTGGTGATAGAAGTTTGGATAGTATCTAAAGTCATCTTGACCAGATGCAAGTTTATTTAAAAACGGTGTTACTTCCTCACCATTCACTTTTTTGTTAATTAAGAACGTTTGGAAACTCTCTAAATGAATTTTAACAACATTCTTCCCTTTCGCTTTACCAAAATATGCTGGGTTCGGCTCTGTGTTTTTCTGTTTAGAGTAATTCAACACCTCTGTTAAATCATCTTCAGAAGCGAGCGCCTTTTGTTGATTATTTTCAATCGTTTTAACACCGTCATATACGGTAAAGTTATATGGACCTAAATACTTCACTAAATATTTATGGTCGAACGTACGCGTTAACAATTCTGGACGATCTGTTTCAGCAAACGCCAAGTTCAAGAAGAAGAGCGCAATCGCTGTTGCCATAACAACCGGCACAAACTTCTTATGGAAAACTTGTTTGCTCAACCATTTTTGTTTGAAAATCAACACAAACAAGTAAACAAATGTATCAATGAAATACACAAAGTCATACCATTGGAACGATGCGCTCACCGCGCCGCCCATGGAGTCAACGTTACTCACTTGGTTCAATGTACTAAACGTAATAAAATCTGAGAAGAAGCGGAAGTACACAACATTGGCATAGAGTAAAAACGTCAGTAAAAAGCCACCAATGAACATGAACCAATACGCTTTTCTACCTTTGAAAAATAGAAAGACACTCAGAATCAATGCCACCAAACTATATGGATTCATCAATAATATTAAGTTTTGTACGAGTCCTTTAACGCCAAGTGACAAGTCCACGTAATAGGCAAAGTACGTTTTCAATGAAATGGTGAGTACCGTCAGTAAGAAAAACGCAAAAATCCCTATCTTTTTATTTTCTTTTTCCATGTGTGTTCCCCCGTTATTTATTTCAGTTCATACTCGTTTTCTAGTCATCTATTAAAAATAAATTAATAAGTTAATCATTTTGTAATCTTTTTGTAACATTCAATACAAGTTCAGTATAACAATATATACGAATTAGTGACAAATTTCAAGTGAAAACCGATAAGAACACTTTCCATCTTTTATTTCTTTACGATGTAACTATAGCTAATGCGCAAAATAATTCACTCATAACATCTATTATATAGCACTATTTTTCTTTTGTATTCAGACTCAAGTTGTATCTCTCTGGGAGCACTACAGAAATCTCATGCGTCAGCAAAGATTTCGTTGTAGTGCCCCGGCAAGGCTGACTAGATGTGTGACAAGCTAAAAGCGTAGTCAGACATCAGTCAGCTACTGCCACTAATATAAACGAGCCAGTCAATGCAATAGGCAAAATATAAAGATACTCTCTATTAAAGAGCAGAAATCTCATGCGTCAGCAAAGATTTCGTTGTAGTGCCTCGGCAAGGCTGACTAGTTGTGTTACAAGCTAAAAGCGTAGTCAGACATCAGTCAGCTACTGCCACTAATATAAACGAGCCAGTCAATGCAATAGGCAAAATATAAAGATACTCTCTATTAAAGAGCAGAAATCTCATGCGTCAGCAAAGATTTCGTTGTAGTGCCCCGGCAAGGCTAAATAGATGTGTGACTATGCCATTGGCTTGTCACACATCTATTTAGCTACTGCCATCTATATAAATATTCAAACTCAAATTAAATGTTTCTATTAATATCTCAGCTTCTACTATTTATTCATCTCCACGTGCATGCGATATTCGATACCTGCATAAAACTGACGACACCATTTATGATAAGTGACCAAGTTGCGTTCTGCTTGTTCAATATCAATCATTTGAAACTTCACTTTGGAGCCTTGACGTTTTTGTGCCAATTTCGATAAATGATACGTCGCAATCGTACCAACTTGTGGATAGCTTCCCAATGTATAATGATCATTCAACAACACAACTGGAGATCCATCTTTTTTCACTTGGATTGTGCCACGTTTTACAGAACGATGTGGTGGCATGCCTTCATAATGCGCTTTAATCGGTACGCCATCTAATACAATACCCATACGATTCGCCTTGCTTGTCACGCTATATTCATGTTGCGTAAAGTCGCGTAAACAATCGGCATCAAAGTCTTCCGTTCCTTTACTTGGAATCACATGTACAACGTCCGAAAGATAGTTGAAAGATAACGTGTAGCCATCAACACCCCACTTAGTCATACGTGTTTCTCGCAAGTTATCAAATAGTTTGCGATGTCTCGCATTGTAACTATGTTTCATATTAATTTCATCGCCAGCTTTCACAGCACGTCCATGGAAGCCACCCATTTTAGAAATAATGTCCGTTGATGCAGAACCGAGCCACTCGTCTAATTCAAAACCTCCAGCAACTGCAAGATACACACGTGCACCTCTTTTTAATTCGTCAAAGCTTAACACATCGCCTTTATTCATCAAATAGAGCTTGTTAATTTTAATTTGCATATCATCCGTATGCGCAACAGCTTGTGCCCCTGATAATGCGATTAACGTAGGTTCTGTAAAGCGAATACGTGCCATGCGGTTCGTCATTTCTAATGTCGCTTCGTTTGGATCATTACCTACGAGACGATTCGCAATTTCATGTGCCAAAACATCTAACGCACCACTGCGAATCACACCTAGATGTTCATAGCCCGGTCGCCCAAAATCTTGGAAACTAGAAAAGAGCCCACTATCTTCAATAATAATACTCATTATGCTTCACGCCCTTCTTGTAACGCATCAAACTTCACATGGTCCCCTAGCGAGATAAGTGCGAAGTCTTTTTTCGTTGGATCGAATAACTTAAGCGGCGTCCATCCAATCACTAGCCAATCTTCATATGTATCTGTCGTTGTGATACCACACTTATTATTTTCTAAGATGACAGACCCTGCTGGAATAAAACGCTTATCCGGTGCCGTATGATTCACAATAATCGCTTCATCTAAACCTGATAAATATGGAAAACCCGGTGAATAGCCCATCATAGACACGAAATAATCACCTGAAGCATGACGCGCAATAAACATTTCTTTCGTCATATTCAATTCTTCCAAAATGCCATCGAGATGCGGTCCATGCGTCCCACCATAATACATCGGCACTTTTACACAGCGACGTTGTTTTTTCCACTTTTCTTCAGATAAATCAATCTCCGCAATCAGTTGCTTCATATATAAAAACGGCGATGTAATATCGAGCTGTTTCATCATCATTCGTGCATCATATGAAATCAACATATCCGTCTCAGTCGGTACAATTTCTGTTATAAAAGGATAGTTTTGTTCATTCAAATAGTGTCTCAAGACAAGCAAACGCTGTGTTGCTTTTGGCGTCACTTGACCACGCAAAGACACAACAATCGCTTGGTCTCCCTGGCTATACACTTTCATCCGTTTCACCTCATTTACGCTTAATTATAAAACATTTTCAACACGCTGGTCATCTGTTCAGTCAAATCACCAACAAAATAATAAATAATCACTGCTTGTACGATAATAACAAAAATCATCCACACATACGCTAAAAGTCGCTGTTGCCGTTTCAAACACTTACGGCAGACAAATCGTCCTAACCATAGCATCAAAATAAATAGTGCGATCTCAATTATGATGGCCATCACTTACTTCTCACAACCTTGTTGAAAATATACCGGAACCCACTCTCTCAAGCTATTAATCATCCATATTTTATCATGCTTTTCAATGGCTTGCGTAAGCATCTCTGTCGTAATATCCGCTTCCTTAATCTCGCCGTTATCTAACAACGCTTGACGCATACAACCACGTAGAAAATCATTACGATAGCGTGGCGTAAAATACTCACCGTTACTTACAATGACTAGGTTGCCAATATCAAACTCCAACACCCGACCATGCGCATCATGAAATAATACAATATCTGTTTGATGGTTATGTTGTAAAAAAGTACGTTCAGACGTTTTATTAATCCGTTGCCATTGTGGCGTATGATCATCAATTTGGACAAGGCGTGCAGTCATATATGGCTTATCTGCTAGCGTGCCGACTTCCACTGTTAATGTGCCTGTTGCTGACAAAACCACTTTTAAACGATGTAGCCCATGCGCATATGTTCGTTGCATCTCAGCTAATACTTGTTGCCATTGTATCGTTGAAAAAGGATAGCCTAACGCTTCAGCCGAACGCGCCATTCGTTGGCGGTGATATGTTTCACGTGGAATCTCCCCCGCTTCCAGTCGCATTGTTTCAAATAACTGCATACTTATGACCCCTTTAAAATTCGCGTTTTATCCTGAAATTCTTTGTATTCTTGTTCCGGATTTGAATCAATCGTAATTCCTGCACCGACACCGTAAACGAAACGTGTGTCCAATTGTTGTACCGTCCGAATTGGTACATTGAACACCGCATTACCGTCTGGATGTAACAAACCAATCGTACCGCAGTAACAATGACGTGGCGTCGATTCTAAGCGATGAATAATCGACATCGTATTCACTTTAGGCGCTCCTGTAATCGAACCACACGGGAATAACGCGCGCATCAAGTCATTCAACGTCGTCTCTTGCGCAATCGTTCCAAGTACCATCGTTGTCATCTGATACACAGTCGGATATGTCTCAATCGCACATAGTGGCCCTACACGCACTGTTCCTTGTTGAGCAATCCGCGCAATGTCATTACGTAATAAGTCGACAATCATAATATTCTCCGCTCGATCTTTCGCCGATTGTCGTAATGCTTCATAATTCGCTTGATCCTCCGCCGCTGTCGTCCCACGTGGCATCGTCCCTTTCATCGGCTTGCTCATGACAGTACGTTCTCCACCATCAAACGTCCCTACTTGGAAAAATAATTCCGGTGAAATGGATGCAATTTGTAAATCTTCCGTATCTATAAGTGCCGTATAATTACCGTTTGCTTGTCGTGTCAGACGTTCATACAGTGCCGCAATCGGCGTTACTGCTGGTGCTTCGAGTCGTGTCGTATAGTTCACTTGATACGTCCAACCGTCTATAATTTGGCGTTGTATCTCCTGAATGCTCGACGTAATCACGTCTTGTGTCTCTGTAAACTTGAACGCTGGCATTTCAAACTGTTCATCCCCTTTATCATCGTCCAACTTATCAGTATGTACTGGTGCATCAAAGGCGTAACATGCTGCGTAAATCCCGTCACTCGGCGTATACGTTTCGAACTGTTGGTTATAATACGGAGCTGCTTCGTACGCCAAATAGAGCGCAACATAGTCGCCTGTTTTTTGGTGTTTTTCCGCTTGGGCAACCACCTTCCCCACGTCATCTAACGTATATGCCACATATGACGCACACGGCTGATCAAATGTATAACGATACTGTGTCGTATGTTGTTCATCTATATAATAGGTATAATTAAACTTCACAACCATTTACTGTACCTACCTTACTTAAAAAATTACGTATTTGCGCATGCCCATATTCTGACAAAATAGATTCTGGATGATACTGCACCGCATAAATCGGCAAGCTTTCATGTGCTACCGCCATAATGATATGTTCTGTATTTGTTGCGGTCACAATTAACGGTGCTTTAATAGTACTTGGCGCTGCCATCAATGAGTGATAGCGCATCACATTAAATGTCTCCGGCAACCCTTTAAAAAGCTGAGAACCGTCATGTGTAATTCGTGTCGTATGACCATGTACTGGAAATGGTGCATGGACAATCTCACCGCCGTAATAGGTTACAATCAATTGGAAACCTAAACATACCCCTAATATTGGTATGCGTTGTTCAAAATGGCGAAGTACGTCTTGTAGTATTGGATAATCAGCCGGTGCACCAGGCCCTGGCGAAATGACAATCGCAGCTGGTTGACACGCTTCTAATTTTGGAATCGTCACAGCATCAACATCCATTACTTCGACATCGTGTTCACTTTCTGTTTTCAAATAATCAACAATGTTATATGTAAATGAATCTTTATTATCAATCATTATAATCATGTGTTCTGCCTCGTTTATACTGTAATATCTCTATTATCACAAATGTCTCATCAATTGACAAAAATAAACGAGGGTGTGACATGCACAGTTAGCGTTTGCGCAGAACCTAAGTGATGACATTAAGGTTAATGGCATTAGCTGACTGATGTCCATACTAAGAGACAACTTTTCCTTACATCATCATCTATAGTTGATTTCTCTCCTTATATGCGTTACATTTATCAACGTAAAATAATCATTCAGAGGTTCCTAGCGTATATTAACCCTCTATAAAAAACTAGACTGTCTGTATCCGTCTATTTTTATGGGGACGGACTTTTTTTATGCTTTTTGTACGTAGCTGTCCCGAATCAGCACGTTACGCCCCTTTTTCAAAACCGCTTGGAACGCTCACTATTTAAAGGAGCAACATATTATGTCAAAAGCACTCAAGCAAGAAAAGGCACTCGTTGTCTTTAGTGGTGGTCAAGACAGTACCACTTGTTTATTCTATGCGAAACAACACTTTAAGGACGTGGAACTAGTTACGTTTGAATATGGCCAACGCCATGCCAAAGAAATCGAAGTGGCGAAAGCAATCGCACAGGAGCAAGGTTTGAAACACCATATTTTAGATATGTCATTATTATCACAGCTATCTCCTAACGCACTAACATCACCAGATATGGAAATTGATTCGACTGACGATATTCCAAATACATTCGTCCCAGCACGTAATTTACTCTTTTTATCATTTGCTGGTGCACTCGCCTACCAAATTAATGCGAAACATATTATTACTGGCGTGTGTGAAACGGACTTCTCAGGTTACCCAGATTGTCGCGATCAATTTATTAAATCTATGAACGTGACGATGAGTCTTGCGATGGATCGTGACTTTGTCATCCATACACCATTGATGTGGCTCGATAAAAAAGAAACTTGGGCACTCAGTGATGAACTCGGCGTGTTAGATTATATTCGCAACAAAACACTTACTTGCTATAACGGCGTCGTTGCCGATGGTTGTGGCACGTGTCCTGCATGTCAATTACGCCAACGTGGTTTAGAACAATATCTTGAAGAAAAAGGAGCACGTACATTATGATGCAACAAATATATCCAAGCGTTGAGCATCCCTATACTTTTGAATTAAATAAAGACTTTAACTTTTCAGCAGCACATTATATTCCTGCACCTGAAGCGGGTAAATGTATGCGTACGCACGGGCATACGTATTTCGTCAATCTCACAATCGGTGGCGATGCACTTGATGACACAGGCTTTTTAATCAATTTCAGCCACTTAAAAGCGTTAATCCACGACCAATTCGATCACTATTTATTGAATGACTTACCAATGTTCGAAGGGAAAAGTCCCTCTACTGAAGTCGTCGCTCAAACAATATATGACATCGTTGCCGACCATTTAAAAGATTTGCCACACGCACCTAAATGCTTACAAGTCTTTTTACGTGAAACACCTTCTAGCTATGTCGTTTATCGTCCAAAACGTACAAAGGAGCACATGTAAATGACGGCAAAAATACCTGTACTTGAAATTTTCGGTCCAACGATTCAAGGTGAAGGACAAGTGATTGGTCGTAAAACAATGTTCGTTCGTACTGCTGGCTGTGACTTCCGCTGTAGCTGGTGCGACTCTAAATTTACATGGGACGGTTCTATGCGTGACGAGATTGAAATGTTAACAGCTGAAGATATTTGGCAACGTCTCAAAGCAATTGGTGGCGATTGCTTTGATCACGTCACAATCTCAGGCGGTAATCCCGCACTGCTTAAAAATTTACAATCGTTTGTTGACCTATGTGACGCTCAAGGCATTCAACTCGCGCTTGAAACACAAGGGACAAAATTCCAACCATGGATGCGCCAAATTCACGACTTAACCATCTCGCCAAAACCACCAAGTTCTGGCATGGACCAAGACTTGGCACAGTTGGATAACGTTATTGGACAATGTAATCCCTCATCGCTCAGTTTAAAGGTTGTTGTATTCGATGAGACGGATTTAGCATTTGCGCAAAAAATTCATAAACGCTATCCTGACCTGTCATTCTACTTACAAGTGGGGAATCCTTATTTAGAAGATGACGTGGAGCATCATACTGAGCGCCTGTTGACACGCTATGAATGGCTAATTGACCACGTAATGACCAATCCCGAATTGAATCGCGTGCACGTCTTACCGCAATTGCATACATTGTTGTGGAGTAACCTTAAAGGGGTGTAGAATAGGAAGTGAGCTAGGTTGGGACAAAAGTGTTTATTGGTTTCCCAGTACACAAATTGATTGTGTCTCAGCCCCATACTACTGACTAGGAGTGATACGATGCGACGTACACAGCATTCTGACGTTTACCCGAGAGTCGAAAAAATTTTAGATGATGGCACAATTATCGCCTATGACAAGTACAATCAACTCAACACAGACCTTAACATCAACACGCTAACAGATCAGCAACAACATGATGTTTTTGGTGGTATCCTTATTAAAAATACACGACAACCACAGACGCATGATTATGAATATTTGCGCCAAAAAGATGCCGAACTTCAAAGAACAAATCGCAAAAATAAGTGGTTGCTCGTTGGTTTTGTGATTGCCCTATTAGTCATTGGTCTTTTTGTATTCAAGTCCTGTAGTCAAAACGATACAGATAACACGATGACGCAAGATGAACAAACACTCAATGAACAAGAAACAGCATTGCAACAAAAAGATGCCGAATTGCAGCAACAAATTAAAGATACGCAAGACAGCATTGCGTCTAACGATACAGAATCACAAAGTAAGATTGATCAACTGAAACAACAAATTCAAGATTTACGTGACAGTATTGATAACAAGCAAGCTGACAAAGTTGCCAATCAATATGAAGACACTATCGACAACTTGCAAGACGCTGAGGATGAACGTCAAAGCGGTAACTTAGACAAAATGCAAGAACAGTTAGACAAAGTCAACTCAAAACTTGATGAAATCACACAGAAGATTAATGATTGGTTGAATAACTAGAATCCAAAAGATGGGAGTGGAACAACGGAATCTTTTTAGCAAAATGAGATTCCTGTTTCACTCTCTTTTTCTATATTTTTAATACATATTGTCACAATTCACTTTTTTCACTATAAATATATTGCAACACACACCACATTTTATATGCTATCCGCTTGTCATATTGTTATAATAGTTAGATGAAACGAAAAAGTTAGGAGAACTCTATGGCCTCTTTTGTTATTTTAAATAGCGTCGTCGTCATTGTTATACTCGCCTTTGATATGTATCGACACCAGTTTCAATCACTTCACTTTAGTAGCGTGTTATTAGCGATTACCATGAACGCCATTATAAATCTAATCTTACTAGGCAAACTGACATTTATCTCAGTGTTTACCGTACTGATGTATTGTATTTGGACAGTCTTACAATATTATTTAAATCATCACTATCAGCCATTTGCAATTAAACAGCAAAAGTTTTTAACTGGCATTGTGACGATTATGATCAGCATCGCACTCGTTGTGGTAGATCAAACAGCCGACCAATCATACTATATGTCAGTGCCATATCTTGCGCCCGCCATTTTTGCATTTGGTGCGATTCTGTTATTTTCAAGCACGTTCAACTCTGAATGGTATCAGCGTCTATATCGTAAGTTGAAAATTAAACAACCATTATGGATTGGAACAACATTAATCTTAATCGCATTTATCGTTATGGTTGCCCTCACGCCATTTTGGTACATTTTCGTACTCTTGTATGCGGGTTTATGGATTCTTTTATACATTGAAAAATTATTTATTTTGAATTAAGATGATTAAAACTTTGAACACCGGGTATAACAGTATTATCGTAAAGATATAATTTTAAAAGGAGGCTATTATAATGGGCTTTATTGTCATGTTAATAGTAGGTGGTCTCATTGGTTGGGCTGCCGGAGCAATTTTAGGTAAAGATATCCCAGGTGGTATCTTAGGTAACATTATCGCAGGTTTACTCGGTTCATGGGTTGGCGGAATGTTCTTTGGTGAATGGGGTCCATCATTTGGCGGTATTTTCGTATTCCCAGCCTTAATCGGTTCAATTATTTTCATCGCAGTTGTTTCACTTATTTTAGGTAAACTTCGCGGTAAAAAATAAGCAACCTTTGATAGATAAAAACACGCTGTATGCATAGGCATATGGCGTGTTTTTGTTTTAGAAAAAGCCTTATAAAGTAGTTGTTTAACATACTCCACAAGGCTTTATAACGTTTTATTTAATTATTTAATGCTTACTTTTGTATGTGATTCGTATAAGAAATATCTAACGGCTCATGTGTTGGCGGTGTCACATTCGCAGCACGCACGATATATTTTGGTCGCTGTTTCACTTCATAGTAAATACGGCCGATATATTCACCAATAATCCCAATGGAAATCAGTTGAATACCGCCTAATAGTAAAATAGCTGCAATCATCGTAACGTATCCCGGCACAGAAACACCGTGAATTAATGTGTCTATTAATAAGTAGATCAAATATAGCATACTGATACCAAAAATTGAGACACCGAGGTAAATCATCATACGTAATGGCTTATTATTAAATGAGATTAAACCGTCAATCGCATAGTTTAACAAACTCTTAAATGACCATTTAGACTCTCCAGCATCACGTAATACGTTGTCATAACTAATAATTTTAGTATTATAACCGATCCATGCAAATAACCCTTTTGAAAAGCGGTTGTATTCGCCCATGCTTACAAGCGAACGTACTGCACGTTGACTTAACAAGCGGAAGTCACCGATACCATCAATTAATTCGATATCTTCCACCCAGTAATTGATCATCTTGTAATACAGACGTGTCATCCATTTACGTGCTGCTGACTCCCCGTCACGATTTCGTTTAGCAACGACTTGATCATAACCTTCACTATACGCTTTAATCATATCCGGAATTAGCTCAGGCGGATGTTGCAAGTCTGCATCAATCATGATCACTGCATCACAATCCACACTATGTTCAAAACCAGCAATCATTGCCGATTCTTTACCAAAGTTACGGCTGAACGATAAATATTTAACTACAGATGATTTTGCCGCCGCATTTTGTAAAATATCAATCGTTGTATCCTTACTGCCGTCATCTACAAATAACAAATCATACGTGTAACCTTGTTGTTGCGCATCCACATCCATAATTTCTTGCAACTTATCGATCGTACGTTGCAAAACAGCTGTTTCATTGTAACAAGGAACAATCACTCTTACCTTCACTCTTCGTACACCTACTTCATTCCTATTATTTTGGTACTTCATTTGGCTTAAACCGCCATCATTAATCGTGAAACCATACGTATATTTATGGCTATGTACTCTAAAACTTGATGTATGTATGCTTTATACTTATTCGTTCACTCATTTTAGTACCCACTCCACTCTTTATTATAACTTGTCTTTAAAATATTTACATGGATAAATATATATTTATGTAAAAGAGTGAAATAAAAGAACAGCACGTGGATAGGATACAGTATAAGTTGCGCTTTGGGAAACCAATAAATAGTGTCCCAAAAGCGCTGTTGTATCCACCTCATGTTGTTCTTTCTATCTCTTAATCTTCATCTACATCGTCTTCATCCATATTTTTTGGACGTTCTGCATTATATTCATAACGTAAAATCACATGGATAATTTGATGGTTCTCAATCTCTGAAATGACCCATCTATCAAAGACTGTATCAATAAAGTCATCTTGTTCTAAGTCAGTATTTTGTGCTTGTAACCAACCGCCAATTGTATCGATGTCTTCTGAGTCTTCAAACTCAATATCGAATTGTTCTTCAAGATCACTTAATAACACACGGCCATTAATCTGATATGTTTTTTCGTCTAATTGTACAATATCATTGACCTCATCATCATCGAACTCATCACGAATTTCTCCGACAATTTCTTCTAAAATATCTTCCATTGTCAAAATACCTGCAGTACCACCGTACTCATCAATAATTAAACTGATATGTACGTGTTCACGCTGCATGCGTACGAGCGCATCACTAATGCGTGTCGTTTCAGATATCATTGGTAATTCGTGAATGTAGTTACTCGTCTTAATTGGTACACCAGACGCATACTCTGTTAAAAATTCTTTCACGTTAATAAAACCTTTAATATGGTCTTTATCGCCGTCTTCCGTGATTGGATAACGTGTAAACTGATGTTCTTTAACCGTCTCCAATAAGTCATCTACATTGAATGGTTCGTTTAACGTAATCATCTGCGTTCTCGGCACCATAATATCTTTGGCATGACGTTCATCAAACGAAAAGATATTTTGCATATAGGCCAATTCCGTTTGGTTAATTTCGCCACCATGATAACTGTTGTTCATGATAATCTTCAGTTCTTCTTCAGACATCGCTTCATTGTTAACGTTAGGGTCCACACCAAACATGCGGATAATCAAACGTGCCGAGCCGTTCATCAACCAAATCAATGGTTTCATCACAAAACCAAAGTAGTATAACGGGCGTGCATACAACAATGCGATGCGTTCTGTATATTGAATCGCAAGTGTTTTAGGCGCTAATTCACCGATAACAACATGAATATACGTTACAATCGTAAACGCCGTCACAACTGAAATCGTCGTTACCAATGGCCCAGGAATATGCAGCAATTCAATGACTGGATGTAACAGGCGTTCAAATAGCGGCTCACCTAACCAACCAAGTCCAAGTGATGTCACAGTAATACCGAGCTGACACGCTGATAAATAATAATCTAAATTGGAGATCATCTTTTTCACAACGCGCGCGTTACCGTTTCCTTCTCCAATCAGTTGTTCGATTCGCGATGCACGTACTTTCACCAACGCAAATTCTGAACCTACAAAGACAGTTGTCAATGCAATTAATACAAAAAATACAATTAAATAAATTATGGTCGTACTATCCAATTAGTTCCCTAATAACTAGGGATTCACCTCCGTTAGTTTCGCACCACTCAATAGAAAGTGATGTCGTCATGTTTTTGTCTGTTCCAGTTATTCTCTGATACATTGCACATACTAAATCCTTCCCATTGAGCTACCTCCAGACATAAAAATAATAATTTTATCATACCACAACTTTTTGTCGATTTATACATAAGAATGCCCAGACTGAATTAAAATAGGACTCAAGTTGTATATGACAATAAAGTATACCCGTCAAAGCAAAATTAAAAACGAGACCGGTCAATAACTGACTCAGCCTCGTCTTGTTTCTTAAACATATTAAATTGTTGGCGCATCTGTTGGTTTTTTCTTCAATAAACCGTACATTACAGCACCGATAAGTGCACCGATAACGATTGCAAGCATTGTAAGGAACGCTTGACCAACACTATTACCGATAAAGAATACGAAAATACCGCCGTGTGGTGCTTGGATATGAGAACCGAACAATAATGCTAAGCCCCCTGCAACACCTGAACCAACCATCATTGACGGAATAACACGTAATGGGTCTGCTGCTGCGAATGGAATGGCACCTTCTGTAATAAAGCTTGCACCCATAATAAAGTTTGGTACGATAGAACCTTTTTGCGCTTTTGTAAACTTGCTACCAAAAATCAACATTGCAATAGCTAATGCGATTGGTGGCACCATACCACCGACCATTGCTGCTGTAATTGGTTCTGGATTACCTGCTGTTAATGCTGCTGTACTGAATACGTACGCTGCTTTGTTGAATGGACCACCCATATCAATTGCCATCATTGCACCAATCACGATACCAAGAATCACTACATTGGCACCTGATAAACTATCTAAACCTGAAATTAATGCATTGTTCAACCATGATGCTGGTGTGTTAAAGATATACACCATTGCTAAACCAGTGATTGTCACTGAGAAAATTGGGAAAATCAATGTTGGTTTTAAACCTTCAAGCACTTGTGGGAAGTTCTTTGTCAATGCTTTAATACCTTGTGTTACATAACCTGCTAAGAAACCGGCAATAATACCACCGATGAATCCTGAACCACCTGTTACTGCTAACATACCACCGACAAGACCAGCTGCGAAACCTGGTTTATCTGCAATACTACGTGCAATGTAACCTGCTAAAATAGGTACGATTAATTTAAAGGCACTCTCACTACCAATTTGCCATAATGTAGCCGCAAATTCATTATAATGACTGCTCTCTGGATCAAAGGCATTTGGATGAATCATAAAAACAATTGCCATTAAAATACCACCGGCAATAACAAGCGGTAACATGTTAGATACACCGTTCATTAAGTGTTTATAAATCGTTTTACCGATACCTAACTTTTCATCGTTACCTTCTGACGTGCTGCCGCCTTTTTCAGCAACGAAAGGTTTTCTACTTTTATCTAGCGCTGTATTAATTAATGCTTCTGGACGTTTAATACCGTCTGCTACTGGCACTTGTACGACATTTTTACCGTCAAAACGATTTGTTTCAACATGTACATCTGCCGCAACAATAATACCGTCTGCTTTTTCAATATCTTCCGCTGTTAAATGATTTTTAATACCACCTGCACCGTTTGTTTCAACTTTGATTTGAACACCCATCTCTTCCGCTTGTTTTTTCAAAGCGTCACGTGCCATAAACGTGTGCGCAATACCTGTTGGACAAGCCGTTACCGCTAACACATATGGTTCATTGGCATCTAAATCAGCTGGTGCTACTACTTCATCTTCATCTGCTACTTCATCATCAGCTTTGTTAATAATTGCTAACACTTCTTCAGGTGATTCAGCGTGTAGTAATTCTTCACGCACTTTATCATCCATTAAAATCCCTGATAATTTTGCAAGTGCATCTAAATGTGTTTGTGCGCCTGATGCCGGTGCAGCAATCATAAAGAATAAATGTGCTGGTTGCATATCTAAACTTTGATAATCGATACCCGCTTTAGATTTACCGAAAGCAATGGCTGGTGTATTGACCGCTTCTACTTTCGCATGTGGAATCGCAATCCCTTCACCGATACCAGTTGAACTTTGATCTTCACGAGCATGAATCGCTGTCACGAAGTCATCTAAGTTATTCAACTTACCCGCTTGGTTCAATTGTTGGGCTAACTCTAAAATCGCCGCGTCTTTCGATGTCGCTTCAAGATCCATTGCGACAGTGTCTTTTGTTAATAACTCTGTAATTCTCATATTACCCCTCCTCATGTAACTGCGTAATACTGATGTTTTTCAATAATGTATCAATCATTGCACGTTCTGCTAGGTCATCGTTAAATGCTGTTGCTGAACCTGATGCAATGGCTAATGCTAATGTGTCTTGTTGTGATAAACCTTGTGTGAATCCCGCAACCATACCGGCTACTGTACTATCACCCGCACCAACTGTATTAATAACGTCGCCTTTAGGTGCTGCCACTTTATAGGCTTGTGTACCATCAACGTAAATCGCACCTTCTCCACCAAGTGATACCAATACAGCTTGTGCACCCTTGTCTAACAACTTACGGCCATATTTAAGTACATCTGAATCAGAAGTTAACGTTGTATCAAACATTTCTTCCAACTCAACTTTGTTCGGCTTAATTAAGCGTGGACCATACGGTAAAATACCTTCAACCAGTGACTTTTCAGCGTCTACTACAAACTGTGCGCCAGTTTCTTGCACAATCTTCGCCATATCTGAATAAATCGTATTCGGTACACTGCTTGGTACACTACCTGCAATAACGACAACATCCTCCGCCGTTGTTTGACGCAGCTGTGCGAATAACGCTTCAATATTATCCTCTGTAATCGTTGGACCTGTTGCATTAATTTCCGTTTCAGTGCCACTTTTCAACTTCACATTAATACGTGTATCTTCATCAACTTGTGTAAACGCTGTTTGAATCCCAGCAGCTGTCAAAGTCTCTTCAACAAACTTGCCAGGAAATCCACCGACAAAACCAAGTGCTGTTGATGGTACATCCAGCGTTTGTAACACACGTGAAACGTTGATACCTTTGCCACCCGCAAACTTGGCAGTCGCAGATGTTCTGTTTAACGCACCCGCTTCAAAACCATCTACGAACATGACATAGTCGATCGATGGGTTTAACGTTACTGTATAAATCATAATTATCCTCCTAGTAGTTCCAGATTTGCTGTTTCTAAAATCTCTTTACCGAGCAGACGCCCGTGTTCTGATGTAATGACAATCGGTGGTTCTACTGTCTTCACTGTGGCAAAATGTATGTGGTTAAACTTTGAAGCATCAGCAAGGACGTATGTTTGCTGACTCTGTTGAATCGCTACTTCCTTCATCAACGCTTCACGTTCATCTGGTGTCGTTAACCCCGTTGTAGCGTCAATACCATTAATGCCGAGAAACACTTTATCAAAACAGTAGTTGCGTAAAAAGTTCACGGCACGTGTTCCAACAACCGCCATTGTCGTTGGTTTCATTTCGCCACCAACAATATATGTGCGAATGCCTTGTTTTAATAATGCTTCAACGTGCGTCAAACCATTCGTCACGACTGTAATATCTGTCGCACTGATGTATGGAATCATCTCTAACGTTGTTGACCCCGCATCAAGATACAAACAATCACCATCATTGATCAGGCTAGCTGCTTGTTTAGCGATTTCAATCTTTTCTTCAATATGTTGTGTGCGTTTTGTCGATAACTCCGGCTCCTTTGCTAAAGCTACCAACTTCGCGCCACCATGCACACGTGTGAGCAACCCTTCCGCTTGAAGCTTCGTCAAATCCCGACGTATCGTTGATGCACTACAGTCTGTATAATCCATCAACTGTTGCAAGCTCAAAAAGTTATGTTGTCCCAACACATCAATAATTAACGCGTGTCGCTTATCCGTTAACATCTGACCACCTCAATTCTCTTACAGTATATTGTATTCGTTTTCAAAAATCAATCAAATTCGCTCATACTCATTCAAATTCAGTCATATACAGTCACAAAAAAGACACATAGCAATCACAATCAATAATTATGTGGCTATCGTTATGGTGACGTACATATAAAAATTCACATATGATCAGCTTTATAATCTGCTAATAAAAGAAAGTGATTGACATTGAACATATATCTAGACATTCAAAACGTGGACTATATCATGTGCAAAGTAACGAAATAATCCACTCAATATAGCAAGACATACACAACTTTTGTCAAAATAATGGGTACTATCAAAAAATAGAAATAGATTTTGGCTACCCTTTTGCAAAGAAATATTGGAAGTCCAAAATAAGCCATAGCTCTAACATTGTATGGCTATTTTTAAGCATTTCTAACTTATTAAAGCGAATTAATTCGATAACTAATTCATTGATTTACTATTTTATTATTGAATTGGTTAATCCACTATCGTATACTAACGATAAACCGAGATTTTTCAACACCTATCGTGATATTAAGTTTAGAAGTGGAGATGTACAAATGATTAACAAAAATGAATTTCTAGAGACAGATTTAGCCAAATTTTCAGGCGTCATTGGGAGTTTACTTGGTATTATTGGCTCAATGTTTATGTTACTCCTGCATTATATGAGTAATGCCATTACAAGTGCGGTCGATAGTTTTATTGGTAGTGATACTTCGGATATCATCCCTTTTCTAGTTGCAATTTTAGGACAGCTTATATGTTTAAGTACTTTAGTTTTAAGTTATATGCTCAATAAAAGCCCGAGAGTAATCGGTATTATTTTAATTGTTGCTAGTATTATGATTTTCTTATTGCTTAGAGGCCTTGGTTTCCCTACATGTGTGTTATTAATGCTTTCAGGTATACTCGCTCTCATTAAAGGAAAATCTTTTCATAAACCAAATAGACAGTATATGATGCATCAACAATATCAGCAAAATCAACAATATCAGCAAAACCAACAATATCAACAAAACATACAAAATCAACAAAACATACAAAATCAACAGTATCAACAACAGCAGAACCAGCACAATAATCAGTAATATATAAAATGATTACAACGAAAAACGACGTACAAAGTTCGATTTCACTCAAACTTTGTACGTCGTTTTTTATGCTTCTACTGCAACTGCAACGACTTTTGCGTCTGCCGCTTGTATTAAATCGCTCGGTGCGACACCCATTTGTACACCACGTTGACCTGCGCTAACAAATACTTGGTCAATCTTTTCAACTGCTGTATCGATAACGGTTGGGAACTTGGTTTTCATACCGATTGGTGAACAACCACCACGGATATAGCCTGTTACTTTTTTCAAATCATCGAGTGGCATTAAGTTTAACTTTTTCTCATTTACACTTGCTGCAGCTGCCTTCATATCAAGATGACCTGATACTGGAATCACAAATACGAAATATTCACGATTGCTGTTTGTTAACACTAATGTTTTAAATACTTGTGCTTCTGAGGCGCCGATACGCTCTGCGACTTCTGAACCTTCAATATGTTCAGCATCAACAGTAAAAGTACGCATTTCATAGTCTATTTTTGCGCGATCTAATATGCGCATCGCGTTTGTTTTTTTCACTTTCATCTTTCTCTCACCTTTCACACAAAATCAACGTTGCCATATTTCAGCTATACCTATTTTAACCGTCGTTGCCTATTCGTTTCTCATACTACATTTTCTCTCATTATATCACGAACTATTAGCATCATCGTTTGTCAAAAATCAAAAAAGCGAGACTGCAAGCACAGGGTCCTCTTGCTCATCATCTCACTTACATGATCTTCGTATTATGCTGTCGCGCGTTTACGCAATAATTTTTCTATCATGATGACGCCACAACCGATCATCATAAAGAGAATAGACATCAATAACGGATATTCAATATTTACGTCGTATAGGCCACCCGCAATAAGTGGACCAATAAAGTTCCCCATACTCGTGAACGTCGAGTTCAATCCACCCGCAAAACCTTGGCGATTCCCAGCGATATTTGAGAAGTAATTCGTCAATGCTGGACGTATTAAGTCAAAGCCAATAAAGACGATGAAGCAAATGAACATCACGTGCCAATATGAATTCGCAAAGATTAAAAATCCTAAAATAACGGCAGAGTAAATCAACGAATATGTGATAAACGTCAATTCATCTAAAAAGCGCATCATTTTATCGAATAAGAAAATTTGGAAGATGGCACCGAAAATACCGCCGCCTGTGATCGCAATCGAAATGTCGCCCGGTTGGAAGTCCATTTTATCTGCTGTATAAAGTGGAAAGAGCGTCTCAAACGCCGATAAACCGAACGCCAAAATCAATGTTAAAATAGCAGGCGTAATGAATCGTTTAACCTGAATCTTTTCAAGTTCTGCCGCTTCAAAGTGTGGAAAGCCTTGTCCCGTTTCTTCTTTTGGTGATTGGACAAAAGCAACGGTTCCGAAAAATGCGAGTACACCGAGTGCACCGGCAAAGTAGAATGGCATACGATGCGAAATCTCCGCAAGAAAACCACCTGCGCCAGGTCCCAGAATAAAGCCGGCAGAAATAATGGCAGACATATAGCCGAAGTTACGCGCCTTATCTTGTGGCAGTGACAAGTCTGCAATCAAGCCTGTAACACCTGGCATAATCATCCCTGCACTAAAGCCACCGAGTACACGCGAAACAATCAATAATGAAAATACATGGCTTGCCGCAAATAAAAACTCTGAGATACTGAATAAAATTAATCCAATACAGATAATCAGTTTCTTACCTAATTTATCTGCCAAAGCGCCTCCAAACGGCGAAATAATCATCTGTGCTAATGCGAATGCAGCTACCATGACGCCAAGGTCTGCGCCGGTTAATCCTAAATCTTTCAAGTAAATAGGCAATACTGGAATGACCAAACCAATGCCTAGAAAGACTAGAAAAATATTCATATATAAAATAATAAATTGTTTCTTCATGTGGACCTCCTTCGTTATCAAATTTTTAGCATTGGATTATTATATACTATCCCTATCTTTATATAAAGAAGTTAATTCTCAGTATATAAACTTGTACAGAAATACAT
>NZ_PPRF01000024.1 GCF_002902145.1 Staphylococcus rostri
GTTTTGATGATATAATAAGAAACGTAATACTATAATTAGTGTAATTTGTATATTCAATTACCTAAATTTTAATTTTCGGAGGAAAATATGAAGAAAAAAAACAATGGAAGAATAGACTTCTTATCAAACAAATTAAACAAATATTCAATTAGGAAGTTCACAGTAGGGACGTCGTCGATTTTAATTGGATCATTAATTTTCTTAGGTAATCCAACTGATGTTGAAGCAGAAGAAACAAAGCAATCAACATCAACTACAGAAACAGCTAAAGCACCACCTACTACCGAATTACCAACAACAGAAGTACCAACAACTGAGGCACCGACTACAGAGGAACCAACAACTGAGGCACCGACTACAGAGGAACCAACAACTGAGGCACCGACTACAGAGGAACCAACAACTGAAGCTCCAACAACTGAGGCACCGACTACAGAGGAGCCAACAACTGAAGCACCGACTACAGAGGAACCAACAACTGAGGCACCGACTACGGAGGAGCCAACAACTGAAGCACCGACAACAGAAGAGCCAACAACTGAAGCACCGACTACAGAGGAACCAACAACTGAAAAACCTGTTTCTGAAATAACTGTTAAAGAAGCAGTTACGAACGTAGAGAAAGCTTCGACAGTTCAAGAGCGTGAAGCTTTATTGACTTCATATGTTGCAGAAGCTACAGGAACTAGTGAAGAAGCTGCAAAGGCTAATTTATCATCATTAAATCTTGACTATGCTAACCTTACTAATGAAGAAGTATTAGCTGCTCTATTAGCAGCAGTAGCTAATGAACAAGATAAGAATTCAGTTGTAGCAACACCAACAAATATCACATTTAATAGAAGTATGATGGAAAATATTAGTCTTGCTTCAAGTAAAGACTTACTGACAACTTCCGTTTTAAAAACAGCTGATGTTAGTAATTCAGTTAAAAATATTAGCTTATCATTGGTTGATGGCCAAACTTATAATATCGACCAAGCACCATACTTTAACTTTACATTTGACTTTGAACAAGCAAATGTTGCGAGTGGAGATACTTTAACTTTCAAACTATCAGATAATATAAATCCTTATGGTGTGACAAGTTCAGAGGTTTTCTTCCCAGATTTAAAACTTCAAAATGGTGAAACAATCGCAACTGGAGTTTATGATAAAGCAACAAACTCTATTGTATATACATTTAATGATAATGTATCAGGTTTGGAAAATATAAAAGCTAGTGGAGCAACAAGTATATTCTTTGATGAGAGAGTTATCACAGATGATACACAAAATGTAGTTATTACAGTGTCATCTGGGACTACTAGTGACACAAATACAGTTAATATAGTTTATGATAAAGGAAATACAGACTATTCAGATAATACAGCAGATAGAGGGACTCCATATACGGTTGATGCAAGAGTTATTGAAGTTGATAAAGATGCAAGGACTGCCAAATATGTAACTATTGTCAATCCGACAGACGAAAACTTTGCACAAAGTGCTAATAAATATCAAACTGTTATTTCAAATGCAACACCAACTGAAGCACAAAATTCGGGAATTACTGACATAACTAATTTAGCACAAGTAGATTTAGCAAATAGTAATTATAAGATTTACAAAGTTAATAATACAGATGCATTAACTCCTAATATGACAACAGATTACGCTGCTGACACTACTAATTTCACTGATATCACTAGCCAATTTACTGCGGTAGTACAAGGGGATGACTTAGTCTTTGACTATGGCGGTAGTGGTGACGTTGGAGCGTATGTTATAGTTCTGGAAGGAAACTATACACAAGGTGGAGACGCAGTAGCACTTAAATCTACGTTTGGTAAATATGACCCGTATAGTGGAAGAATGACGGATGGATCAGCTTATGTTTTCGGTACTGTTTTTTACGACAACGTGGCAGTAGCAATTGGTGATGATACTGATTCTGATGCAGATAGCGACTCGGATTCAGATAGCGATTCAGACTCAGATTCAGATAGCGACTCGGATTCAGACAGCGACTCAGACTCAGATAGTGACTCGGATTCAGACAGCGACTCAGATTCAGATAGCGACTCGGATTCAGACAGCGATTCAGACTCAGATAGTGACTCAGACTCAGATAGCGACTCGGATTCAGACAGCGATTCAGACTCAG
>NZ_PPRF01000025.1 GCF_002902145.1 Staphylococcus rostri
CCTACTCTCGCGGAACGTAAGTCCGACTACCATCGGCGCTAAAGAGCTTAACTTCTGTGTTCGGCATGGGAACAGGTGTGACCTCTTTGCCATTGGCACCAGATAAAATTGAATGTTATACATTCAAAACTAGATAGTAAGTATATCAGTTACACAAACAAAACCTTGTGAAAAAATTTGATTAAGTCTTCGATCGATTAGTATTCGTCAGCTCCACGTATCGCTACGCTTCCACCTCGAACCTATTAACCTCATCATCTTTGAGGGATCTTATAACCGAAGTTGGGAAATCTCATCTCGAGGGGGGCTTCATGCTTAGATGCTTTCAGCACTTATCCCGTCCATACATAGCTACCCAGCTATGCCGCTGGCGCGACAACTGGTACACCAGAGGTATGTCCATCCCGGTCCTCTCGTACTAAGGACAGCGCCTCTCAAATTTCCTACGCCCACGACGGATAGGGACCGAACTGTCTCACGACGTTCTGAACCCAGCTCGCGTACCGCTTTAATGGGCGAACAGCCCAACCCTTGGGACCGACTACAGCCCCAGGATGCGATGAGCCGACATCGAGGTGCCAAACCTCCCCGTCGATGTGAACTCTTGGGGGAGATAAGCCTGTTATCCCCGGGGTAGCTTTTATCCGTTGAGCGATGGCCCTTCCATGCGGAACCACCGGATCACTAAGTCCGTCTTTCGACCCTGCTCGACTTGTAGGTCTCGCAGTCAAGCTCCCTTATGCCTTTACACTCTATGAATGATTTCCAACCATTCTGAGGGAACCTTTGAGCGCCTCCGTTACTCTTTAGGAGGCGACCGCCCCAGTCAAACTGCCCGCCTGACACTGTCTCCCAGCACGATAAGTGCTGCGGGTTAGAAATCCAATACAATTAGGGTAGTATCCCACCAATGCCTCCACGTAAGCTAGCGCTCACGCTTCTAAGGCTCCTACCTATCCTGTACAAACTGTACCGAATTTCAATATCAGGCTACAGTAAAGCTCCACGGGGTCTTTCCGTCCTGTCGCGGGTAACCGGCATCTTCACCGGTACTATGATTTCACCGAGTCTCTCGTTGAGACAGTGCCCAAATCGTTACGCCTTTCGTGCGGGTCGGAACTTACCCGACAAGGAATTTCGCTACCTTAGGACCGTTATAGTTACGGCCGCCGTTTACTGGGGCTTCGATTCGTAGCTTCGCAGAAGCTAACCACTCCTCTTAACCTTCCAGCACCGGGCAGGCGTCAGCCCCTATACGTCACCTTACGGTTTAGCAGAGACCTGTGTTTTTGATAAACAGTCGCTTGGGCCTATTCACTGCGGCTCTTCAGAGCGTGAACCCTAAAGAGCACCCCTTCTCCCGAAGTTACGGGGTCATTTTGCCGAGTTCCTTAACGAGAGTTCGCTCGCTCACCTTAGAATTCTCATCTTGACTACCTGTGTCGGTTTGCGGTACGGGCACCTATTTTCTAGCTAGAGGCTTTTCTCGGCAGTGTGAAATCAACGACTCGAAGAAACGAATTTCTTCTCCCCATCACAGCTCAATCTTTACGAGTGCCGGATTTGCCTAACACTCAATCTCACTGCTTAGACGTGCACTCCAACAGCACGCTTCGCCTATCCTACTGCGTCCCCCCATCGCTTAAAACGAATTTAGG
>NZ_PPRF01000026.1 GCF_002902145.1 Staphylococcus rostri
ATTATAGAGAATGCAATTAATTTTAATAACAATGTTTATATAGATATATTTAAGGATATTAAAAAGAATATTCAGCTACCTTTAAAAAGCGAAAACTATAATGATTAAGAAATTTCTATGTGTTTCATTTTTAGAATGTTAAGGATATTAACCTTGTTATTATTTATAGTTTAAAAAAAGTATAAAGTAAGAACGTCATACTTTATATGCTGCCAATTTTAGACTGCTAATATGACGTTTTACCATCTACTAATATCATTAAGAAAAGATATTCCACTTTAACCAATCTATCTTCTACGCAATAACATCACGCAGGTATTCGGTAATTTCTTCGCCTTCCGCTTCATTCACACCTAAAATGTATGCAATGTAGCCTTCTTCTTCCAAATCATCAGTCCCAATAATACCGAATTTGTTCGTTTGCGTATTCAATACGAGTGTTTTACCATAGTGTCGATCTGTTTGCAGTAGTACAAGGTCATAGCGACTTTCTTCCCCGATAAACCCAACGAAACGTATTTGTGAAGGTTCTATATCATCATATAAAAACATATCTATCATCTTTTAGCGACTCCTTTAAAAATCCTTTAGTGCAAGTATAGCGAGAAATGAAGTCCCATGCAAAATTGTGATATGATAGAGAAGAATAGAGGTGACGTGTATGTATTTTGTAGATAAAGAACAACTATCAAAAAAACTCACATACTTACAACAATTAACGGAAGATTATGAATCAGTTAAAGACAATCACTATGCGTTTGAACGTGTAGCACAGATGTTGATTGAATCATCTGTTGATATTGGTAATATGATTATCGACGCGTTTATTTTACGTGATCCTGGTAACTACAAAGACGTTGTTGATATTTTGGCGTTAGAAGGGGCAATATCTGAAGAAACGAAAGCAGTCTTACATGAGACAATTGATGTACGCCGTCAATTTGTACATCTTTATGATACGTTGGACAGTACGTCGTTAATACCATTGTTTGATCGAGCGGTACCGTATTATCAACAATTCATTCAAGAAGTCTTGCATTTTTTAGAAAATGAAAATGTACCTGTAACAGCATTTGGCAAAGGAGCGCAACAATAGATGAAAACCTATCAAGCATATTTAATAGATTTAGATGGTACGCTATACAGAGGGAGTCAGCCCATTGAAGGTGCAGCTGCATTTATCGATGGTTTAAATCGATTCGACATCCCGCATTTATATGTAACGAACAACTCAACAAAATCACCAGAAGATGTCGTAGAAAAACTCGCATCGATTGGTATTGAAGCACGTCCAGCAGAAGTCGTAACATCAGCTATGGCGACTGCGGATTATATTAGTAGTGAAAAACCGGGCGCAACTGTTTATATGATTGGTGACACAGGGTTAAAGTCAGCATTAACAGGTGCAGGTCTAGATGTTAAAGATGACATTGAGGTTGATTATGTTGTCGTTGGTTTGGACGAACAAATTAACTATGAAAAGTTAACGAAAGCGACTTTGGCAGTACAACGTGGCGCAACTTTCATTTCAACGAATAAAGACCCATCCATTCCGAAAGAACAAGGCTTTTTACCGGGCAATGGTTCTTTAACAAGCGTTGTGACGGTTTCTTCAAAAACTGAGCCGATTTTTATCGGTAAACCTGAAACACCAATTATGCAAAAGGCGTTAGATTTATTACAGCTAGATAAATCAGAAGTTGCGATGATTGGTGATTTATATGACACGGATATTATGTCAGGTATCAACATTGGGATTGATACAATTCATGTTCAAACAGGTGTGACATCGAAAGAAGAAGCATTAGCAAAAGACGTCCCACCGACATATAGTATTGAAAATTTAACCGTGCTATTGAATGAAATAGAAAAAGGGCAGTGATGACATGGAGAAAATTTTAGTAACACGTCGAATTCCAGAAAAGTTTAAACAACGCTTAGAATTAATGGGCGAAGTGGAGATGTGGGATCATCATTTGACACCAATGCCACGAGAGACGTTTTTAGAAGCGGCAGCGGACAAAACGGTATTGCTTGTAACGTTAAGTGAGACAATTGATCGTGCTTTGTTTGAACAAGCACCGAATTTAAAAATTGTAGCGAATATGGCGGTAGGTTATGACAATATTGATCTAGTTGAAGCAAATCAGCGTGAAGTTGTTATTTCAAATACACCGCACGTTTTAACAGAAACGACAGCGGAGTTGGGCTTTTCATTGATGATGGCCGCGTCACGTCGTTTGTCTGAAGCGATTGATTATGTGAGAGAAGGTAAATGGGAGAGCTGGGGTCCGTATCTTCTAGCTGGAAAAGACATTTATCGTGCCAAAGTAGGTATTTTTGGTATGGGAGAGATTGGCAGAGCATTAGCGCGCCGTTTGAAAGGCTTTAATGCGGACATTCTGTATCATAACCGTTCACGTAATACCAAAGCGGAACATGAACTTGGTGCGTTTTACACATCGTTTGAGACGCTTGTTCGTGAGGGTGATTTTATCGTGTGTACAGCGCCATCAACGCCTGAAACACAAAATAAATTCAACAAAGATGTCTTTAAAATGATGCGAAACGATGCGATTTTTGTCAATATTGGTCGCGGTGATATTGTTGTAGAAGAAGACTTAGTTGAGGCGTTAGAAACTGGCGAAATCGCTGGTTGTGCTTTGGACGTTGTAAGAGACGAACCGATTCGTATGGACCATCCATTGCTAAAATTGCCAAATGCGATTATTACACCGCATATTGGTAGCGCAACCGTTTTAACACGTGATCAAATGGTACAAGCATGCGTGTTAAATATTGAAGATGTTGTACAAGGAAAACCAGCACGTAATCAAGTATTTGCGAAATAAGTGAAACGGCAGTATCTCGTATTTTGTTAGGAGATATTGCCGTTTTCTTAATGATTAATTTGTTGTATCAGTGATGCCGAATGTTTCAGTCATATAGCGTTTAAGTGGTTTGAGTTGAATATAACCATCTGCCACATAAGCATCATTCATTGTGATAAGTGGATAGAATAATTCATCATTGTTAATTTGTTCAATAAATTGTTCGTCGTGATCGGTTAAATTATCCGTATCGTTATGAATATCAATATATGTGAATACAAAATTAAGTTCTGGATATTTCTTTGGCAGTAGCGTTTGTAACCAATCATATGTGTTGCGCGCACTTGGTGCATTCACACAGCTTGCGCATACTGTTTCAGCACCATATACAACTACACTTACTTTCGTCATTTATTTGTCCCCCTAGTTAATACAATAGATTTTCAATACCATTTCTATTATAATAAGAAAAAGAAAGAATATGAACCATTTACCTTGAAAGGAGGCATTGTATATGCCAACTGAAGATACAACAATGTATGATCAAGTCGCAGAGGTCATTGAGAAGTTACGTCCATTTTTACTACGTGACGGTGGTGACTGTGCATTAGTTGACGTTGAAGATGGAATTGTGAAGCTTCAATTGTTAGGTGCTTGCGGAACGTGTCCAAGTAGTACAATTACGTTAAAAGCAGGTATCGAGCGTGCGCTTGTGGAAGAGGTCCCAGGTGTGATTGAGGTAGAACAAGTATTTTAATAACATAGATAGAAAGCCTGTGGCGTTGTTTGTGCCACAGGCTTTCGTTTACTTCTAGCCGTTATGATGTTTGTACAACCAAAGGACACCTGATTTCAAGATAGAGGCGAGACGTCCTGTGACAGTCGTATCCATGAGATAAGCAAAGCCTTTCTTTTCGCCCAAGGCACCTAAGAAACCTTGAATTTTAATTTCAGGCATTTTATCCGGTAGCGGTTTGCCTTCCCATAATGTTTTCAAGACATCCGCAATTTGATCTGCTTGTTCTTCCGCAAGTTGTGCACTTGGCGCAAATGGTAAGTTCGCACAATCGCCTACAACGTAAACATTTGGATACGTTGGAATTTGATGATACTGATTAACCATGACACGATTACTACGACTTAAATCGACTGGTAAGTTACGTACGAGTGACACAGGTTGGATACCTGCCGTCCAAACGATTAAGTCATGCTCATTTTTCGTATCTTTATTGTATAATGTCCCCGGTTCTACCTTCACAATATTAGAATTCGGTACAATTGTAACGTTATGTTGATCAAACCATTTTTTGACATAATTGCTTAGTTTTTCAGGAAATTGATTAAGAATACGATCACCGCGGTCATATAAAAAGATATCAAGGTCATCGCGGCTTTCACGCAGCGCACTTGCCAGTTCAATACCACTCAAACCTGCCCCCACGATACCTACTTGTGCGCCACTCGGCAATTCAGAAATATCATGATATGTCTTACGTGCAGCTGCCAAAGTTTGAATACTGTATGTATGTGTTTTGGCACCTGGTACATTATGATACTTATCCTCACATCCAAGACCAATGACAAGTTCATCATAGTCTACACGTGTCTGACCGACAGAAATAATTTGGCTATCAAGATCAATATTTGTGATTTCACCATATACCGTATTAATGCGTTCATCTTTTGGAAAGCTAACACGAACTTCCTTGTCAGATTTTGAACCTGCAGCTAACGCATAAAATTCTGTTTTCAAACCGTGATACGGCATGCGGTCAATCAACGTGACACGATAATTTTTCGGCAGTGCGTCAGGCAATATTTTAGAAAGAATACGCATATTCCCATAGCCGCCACCTAGTAAAACTAAACTTTTCATCTCTGGACTCCCCTTTAACCATGAAGATTGAATGATACGCTACATGATCAATGCCCCTTTGTATGTAAACGAATCACTCTTAATAACATAAAAGTTTGATAATTGTTCATAATTAATTATAGACTTTTTTTGAAGGGCTTACAATCATAGGAAGCAAGTCAACGCAGTAATTTTTAAAATTATAAACGTGCAGTAGTTGCATGAGCCACAACATAGCGACTTACTGCAAATTTTGATATAATGACACCATTAAATCGGTAGAAGAGGGTGTAAGATGAATCCAATTGTCGAGTTCTGTATTTCGAATTTAGCGAGAGGTTCACAAGCGGTATTTGAAATATTGGATAAGGATCCAAATGTTGATGTATTAGACTATGGATGTTTGCAAAATTGTGGTGTATGCAGTTCAGGCCTCTATGCACTCGTCAATGGTGACCTTGTAGAAGGCGATACATCTGATGAATTGTTACAAAATATTTATGCACATATAGAAGAAACGTGGTTATTTTAAGGAGGAGTTTGAATGTCTACAGTAACATTAACTGAAGCGGCAGCATATGAAGTGAAGGATATGTTGAAGCAAAATGATATGCCAGACGGTTATTTGAAAGTAAAAGTAAATGGTGGTGGCTGTACAGGCTTAACATATGGTATGACGGCTGAAGCGGCACCTGGCGAAAAAGATGAAGTGCTTGAATTTTACGGTTTAAAAGTGCTTGTTGATCCAGAAGATGCGCCAATTTTAAACGGTACAACAATTGATTTCAAACAATCATTAATGGGTGGCGGTTTCCAAATCGATAATCCAAATGCGATTGCTTCTTGTGGTTGCGGTAGTTCATTCCGCACTGATAAAGTCGCTGGCACACCTGAAGAATGTTAGAGAATATACACTAATAAACGTATGACGTTCATATGGAAATAATCTTATCGGAAAATGACATCCGAATGATTGTTTCCATTTCTTTTTTTCGGTAAATAAAACGCTTTCATCCAGCTTGTAGATTCGAAAAAATGTCTGTATTAAATGTGAAAGAAATTGCTTGAAAGCTTGAATTCACTAATAAAAAACTATAAACTAATAGATGACTATATTTTACAATTTTGTGTACTGATAAATAAATGTGGGTATACAGTATCAAATGTATTAATAATTTTATGAAGGAATAGGTGAAGAAGAATGGCAGAACGTAAAAAAGTACTTGTTTTAGGTGCTGGTTATGCAGGGCTACAAACTGTTGCAAAACTTCAAAAACAACTTTCAGAAGAAGACGCGCAAATTACGTTAATTAACAAAAATGATTATCACTATGAATCAACTTGGTTACATGAAGCATCAGCTGGTACAATCAGCTATGAAGATTTATTATATCCAATTCAAAGTGTCCTTAAAAAACACGTTGAATTTGTAACTGCAGAAGTAACAAAAATTGATCGCAATGCGAAAAAAGTTGAAACAACACGTGGTATCTTTGACTTCGATATTTTAGTTGTTGCATTAGGTTTCGAATCAGAAACATTCGGTATTGAAGGTATGAAAGAACACGCTTTCCAAATCGAAAATGTTCACACAGCACGTCAAATTTCACGTCACATTGAAGACAAATTCGCAAACTATGCGGCTTCAAAAACAAAAGATGACAAAGATTTAGCTATCTTAGTCGGTGGTGCAGGTTTCACAGGTGTTGAATTCTTAGGTGAATTAACAGATCGTATTCCTGAATTAGCGAACAAATATGGTGTGGATCAAAGCAAAGTGAAAATTACTTGTGTTGAGGCAGCACCAAAAATGTTACCAATGTTCTCAGATGAGTTAGTAAGCCACGCGGTGAGCTACTTAGAAGAACGCGGTGTTGAATTCAAAGTAGGTACACCAATCGTTGCGGCAAACGAAAAAGGTTTCGTTGTTAAAGTTGACGATAAAGAACAACAATTAGAAGCAAATACAGTTGTATGGGCTGCAGGTGTTCGTGGTAGCCACTTAATGGAAAAATCATTCGAAGGTGTTAAACGTGGCCGTATCGTAACAAAACAAGATTTAACAATCGAAGGCTACGATGATATTTTCGTAATCGGTGATGTATCTGCATTCATCCCTGAAGGTGGAGACCGTCCATTACCAACAACTGCACAAATCGCAATGCAACAAGGTGAAAAAACAGCAACAAACATTGCGCATATCTTAAAAGGTGAACCAACTGAAAACTTCACATATGTTGACCGTGGTACAGTATGTTCTTTAGGTCGTCATGATGGTGTTGGTATCGTTTATGGCCGTGAAATCACTGGTAAGAAAGCAGCATTTATGAAACGTGTTATTGATACACGCGCTATCTTCAAAATCGGTGGTTTAGGTTTAGCTTACAAAAAAGGTAAATTCTAAGACTTCACAATAAATTAGTATCACTTCATATGAAATCGGGCACGTGCATGACGCATGTGTCCTTTTTTGGGTTTCTGAATCGGCTAAAATGCGAGCCAATGGAGTAGACATTATGAAATTTGTTACAATGAAAGCATTAGAGATGAAAGGGGAAAATGCTATGGTTAAAGAAACAGAACAAGCCATCGTTCATGTAATAGGGGTACCTGACCAGTTTAATCAATATGTGGATGGGGCAATTGATGATACGACATTACTGGAGGCACTCAAATCATTAAAAGCACAAAAGTTTATTAAAGGTCATCTTGGTGCAATTTCAATCGTACCTGTGACGTTTAACGACGCCCAAAACAAAGTTGTAACAGTGGGTATCGGCAATCATAATCAACGAGAGCAACGCGATTATTTAAAAATATGGGGTGCGTTATTCCAATATTTACAAAAAGAACGCATTACACATATTCAATTACATGCACAGACATTTTTAGCAAAAACTGCTGATGCAAATGCGATTTTCCAAACAATGGGATTACAGTTGGAACAAGCAACTTATGAGTTTGATAACTATAGTTCAGATAAGAAAGCACCATTTGAATTGACAGTGGAATGGTCATCACAGAACGACTATGGGACTTATCAAGATGTGGTAGAAGCAGGACGCAACATTGGACAAGCGATTAACTACGCGCGTACGTTAGGTAATATGCCGCCGAATATTTTAACACCTGATTATTTAGCGACAACAGTGACAGAACATTTTGCGGAGACGTCAGTTGAGGTATCAGTAAAAGATGACCAAACACTGCAACGAGAAGGCTTTGGATTAATTCATGCAGTAGGAAAAGGCTCTGTAAATCCGCCACGTTTGATTACATTAAAGTATGAAGGGAATCCCGAGCAATCAGACGATGTTATCGCGCTAGTCGGTAAAGGGATTACATATGATTCGGGCGGTTATTCTATCAAGTCAAAAACAGGTATGCCAACTATGAAGTTTGATATGTGTGGTGCTGCTAATGTGATTGGGATGATCGATGCGATTGCCAACTTACAATTAAAAGTCAATGTAGTTGCGGTGATTGCAGCAGCTGAAAATATGATTGCTGACAATGCGATGAAGCCAGATGATGTATTTACAGCGCTAAGTGGTGAAACGGTAGAAGTCCCTAATACGGATGCGGAAGGTCGCTTAGTGCTTGGGGATGCGTCGTTTTATGCGAACCAATTTGCGCCGAAACTCATTATTGACTTTGCGACATTGACAGGTGCGGCGATTGTCGCACTTGGAGAAGATAAAGCAGCGATATTCAATAAAAATGTAGAGCGTGATGTGTTACAAAGTCTTTTGGATACAGCATATCAAGTGGATGAATCTGTATATGAATTGCCAATTACAGAAACAGAGCGTCGTAATATTAAAGCGTCTGATGTTGCTGATTTAACGAATCACGTGAATGCCCACGGTAAAGCATTGTTTGCAGCGGCATTTGTGACACATTTTAGTGGTCAAACACCGCATTTACATGTCGATATTGCAGGACCTGCGACAACGACAAAAGCTTCTTACAAAGGACCAAAAGGACCAACAGGCTACATGATTCCGACAATTGTTAGTTGGTTAATGTCACAAAACAACAAGTAAATTTATAGACAGAGGTTGAGCATTAATACAAACATTCAAATTAAGCCTGAAATTTTATGTATATGGCAGTAGCTGACTAGTATGAAAATGCGTTTTACAGTTTTATACATTTACGCATCCTTGCAGGGGTGGGACAATGGAATTTTTTAGAAACATAAGATTCCTGTCCTGCTCTTTTTTTGAACAAGAATTTCAAATATTTTGCTAGGACGTATTGACTTAATGACGTACAATTGTTATATTGAACGCACGATACTTTAACTCGATAATGAACTAAAGGAGTGGGCGGAATGAATGCTGTGTTAATTGCAGTATTACTAATGATTATTTTATGCTTATGTCGTCTTAATGTCGTCATTAGTTTATTTATTAGTGCACTGATGGGCGGAATTATTGCCGGCTTATCAGTAGAAAAAACAATTTCAGTGTTTACATCAAACATTACAGACGGTGCAGAAGTGGCACTGAGCTACGCATTACTAGGGGGATTTGCGGCGCTAATTTCATACAGTGGCATTACAGATTACCTCGTTCAAAAGGTAATTCGTGCTATTCGTGCAGAAGATACGAAAGTGTCACGTATTAAAGTAAAGAGCATTATCATTGTGAGCTTATTAGTGCTAAGTATTATGAGTCAGAACGTGATTCCCGTACATATTGCATTTATTCCAATTGTGATACCACCGTTAATTAGCTTATTTAATGAATTGAAAATCGATCGTCGTCTCATTGCGATGATTATCGGCTTCGGCTTATGTTTCCCGTATGTGCTTTTACCATTTGGTTTTGGTCACATTTTCCAAGAGATTATTCAAAAAGGATTTGAAAAAGCACAACACCCAATTGAATTCTCGATGATTTGGAAGGCCATGTTAATTCCTTCAACCGGGTATATCATCGGGTTGGTATTAGCCATGTTTTATTACCGCAAGCCACGTGAATATAAAGCTATTCAAACAAACGATGAAACAACAACAAGAGAATTAAAACCATACGTACTCGGTGTAACAGTTGTCGCGATTCTAGCAACATTTATCGTACAAACAGTCATTGATTCAATGATTTTCGGTGCATTAGCAGGGGTACTCGTGTTCTTTATATCTGGCGCTTATTCTTGGCGTAACTTGGACGACCAGTTTGTAGACGGTATTAAAATTATGGCATATATTGGGGTCGTTATTTTAACCGCAAATGGTTTTGCAGGTGTCATGAACGCGACAGGAGACGTGCAAAAGCTGGTTGAAGGCCTTACAACTATTGCCGGGGATAATAAATTTATCAGCATTGTACTCATGTATATCATCGGTTTAATCGTTACACTAGGCATCGGTTCTTCATTTGCGACGATTCCGATTATTTCAGCACTGTTTATTCCATTTGGCGAATCAATCGGCTTAAGCACAATGGCATTAATCGCATTAATCGGTACAGCCAGTGCATTAGGTGATTCAGGTTCTCCTGCAAGTGACTCGACATTGGGTCCTACAGCAGGTCTGAATATTGACGGTCAGCACGATCACATCCGTGACACGTGTATCCCGAACTTCGTGTTCTACAATATCCCGTTGATTATAATGGGAACAATCGCAGCACTTGTATTATAATACAGAGTGAAAGTAGGGAGCGCGATGACTAATTTAGTAGAATTGTTAGAGATGAAAGTGATAGAACAACGTGAAGGCTATATCAAAATGACCATGCCAGTCACTGATAAGGTGAAACAACCTTTTGGCTATCTGCACGGTGGCGCAACGATGGCATTGGGTGAAACAGCATGTTCTATCGGCTCAGCAAACCTTGTAGATACAACACAAGCCATACCTGTTGGCTTAGAAATGAATACGAATCATATTAAGTCAGCAACAGATGGCTATGTATACGCTGAAGCACGTATCCTACACCATGGACGTACAACACACGTTTGGGATATTCGTATTACAGACGAAACAGGTGCCTTAGTCAGTGTCATGCGCGGCACGATACTGATTAAAGCACGTAACTAAATATTGATGAAAAAAAGAATGGCAGAAATGCTGTTCTTTTTTTCATTCCTAAATAAAGCATAAGAAAAAGCGCACAATCATAATTGACTGTACGCTTTTTTGTGTTGACCAATTAAAGTTTTGTTCCTTTTAGGTCTTCTTTGACTTCATCTATTTTTAAACGCTTTGAAGCAGGTGTTTTTAAGTTGTAAGCTGCTTTTAACACCATGTGACTGGCGATAGGTCCAGTAATAAATACGAACACAATCCCAATCAATAAATGAAAGTTCACATAGCCTTCTTTACCGATAAAGTAAATAAATGTACCAGTGAGTAATAACATCGTACCTAATGTTGCTGCTTTACCCGCGGCATGTGCACGAGAATAAACATCATCTAAGCGTAACATACCGATTGCAGCAAGGGCACTGAACAATGCACCTGTGATGACAAGGATGAGGCCGATACTAATCACGATCGTTTCTGTCATGTTCAATCACCTCTCCTTTATCCATAAACTTCGCAAATACAGCTGTTCCTAAGAAGGCAAGAATCCCAATTAATAGGATCGTTACAATCATATAGCGCGTTCCTAAAATAATCGAGAACAGACCGATAACAGCCATAAGTTGAATGCCGATAGCGTCAAGTGCGACAACACGGTCAGGTAATGATGGTCCGATAATTACACGTACAAGAATGGCTAAGATTGAGAGTACGACAATCACGAGTGCAATAATAATAAAAATATCATAGTTCATCGTATTCACCGACCTCTCTTACTGCTTTTTCAAGTGACCCTTTAATCGCTGCAACTTCTTCTTCCTTCGTTGAAAAGTCTAAGCAATGAATGTATAAGCGTTTCATATCATCATTGACACCAATGACAACTGTACCAGGTGTCAGTGTGATGAGATTGGAAAGTAGGGCAACTTCCCATTTGTATTTCAAATCAGTTTCATAAACAAAGAATGCCGATTCGTTTTTAATCTGAGGTTGAAGAATAATACGCAATACGCCGATATTCGCCTTGATCAATTCTGAGATAAAAACGAATACGAGCTTTACAACATTGTACAGTGTGACAACATAAAAGCGACCTGGTAAGAGTTTACGCATAAGGAACACGAGTCCCATCGCAAACAAGTAACCGAGTACGAATGAGTTCATTGTGTAGCTACCTGATAAGAATAACCAAAAGATAGCTAATGCGATGTTAACAACGATTTGTACTGCCATATTACTTCACCTCCAATACACTATTGATATAGCTGTCTGGTTGATAGAATGACTTCGCAGCCTCAGCAACGAATGGATAAAGTTCTCCAGCGAATAAGCCGAATGCAACTGTAATAACTACAGCCAAAATGGATACAGCGAGTAGTCCCCTATGATGTAAGTGTGGATTATAGACGTATCCATAGCTTTTGCCGAAAAAGCCTTTTAAGAAAATGTTCATAACTGAATAGAGTACGACAAGGCTAGAAAGTAAGACGATAATCCCGCTAAAATAGAAACCTTGTTCAAATGTTGCTTGCACGATATATAACTTACCGTAAAAACCACTGAACGGTGGAATACCAGCTAAGCTTAACGCCGCAATAAAGTATGTCCAACCAAGTACTGGATAATGGTGAATCAGTCCACCAAAGTCACGTAAATCAGTTGTTTTCGTAATTTTAAACATAATCCCGATTAAGAAGAATAATGCGGCTTTTACAAGCATGTCATGCAATGTATAGTAAATCGCACCGACAACACCTGATTCATTCATCATCGCAACACCAACTAAGATGACACCAACGGCAATCATAATGTTGTATAAAATAATACGTTTTGTATCTCTAAAGCCAACTGCACCGACACAACCGAAGATAATCGTGAGTAGGGCAAGTGCAAGTATCGTGTAGTGTGAGAATGTCAACGTATCATGGAAGAACAAACTCATTGTACGTGCAATTGCATAGACACCGACTTTTGTTAGCAATGCGCCGAAAAATGCGATAATTGCAAACGGTGGTGCGTAGTATGCGCCCGGTAACCATACGTACATTGGGAATGCACCGGCTTTTGTTGCAAATACAAAGATGAATAAAATAAAGACAATGCTCACAAGACCTGGATGTGATTGATAGACAGAGTTCAGTTTAACACTGATATCTGCCATGTTTAAGGTACCGACAATTGAGTATAAAATACCAACTGCGATAACGAAAAATGCAGATGATACAACGTTCACAAGTAAGTATTTAACACTTTCTTGAAGTTGGATTTTTGTACCACCAATTACCATTAAGCCATATGATGCCATTAAAAATACTTCGAAAAAGACGAATAAGTTGAAGATATCGCCTGTAATAAAGGCACCATTGATACCAGTCAGCATGAACATTACTGTGAAATAGTAGTAGTACGTTTCACGATGAAGTCCAATTGACTGATATGAGAATAAAATAATCAAGATAGTAATAATAACACTCGTTGTGACGAGCATCGCACTGAACAAGTCTAAGACAAAGACGATACTATAAGGTGCTTTCCACGACCCAAGTTCAAGGACAATCGGATGACCAAGTTGCCATACGTGGTAAAGGTTAAGCAATGCAAAGCCAAGCGTCACAAGTGCACCTGTTAATGCGACATAACGTTTAATAAACGGACGTAACCCGATAAAGATTAATAAGATTGCTGTAATAACCGGCACGACGAGTACCATTACAAGTAAGTTCTCATTCATCATCTTCTTGTGGCACCCCTTTCATACGTTCTACGTTATCTGTGCCGAGTTCTTTATAGCTTCTAAATGCCAATACTAAAAAGAATGCTGTTACGGCGAATGAAATAACAATCGCTGTTAAAATCAATGCTTGTGGAATTGGGTCGACGTAGTTTGTAACACCTTTTTCATAGATTGGCACGCGACCTGTTTTTAAACCACCCATTGTTAAAATAAATAAGTTTGCGGCATGTGATAATAAAGCTGTTCCGATAATAATTCTGATCAAACTTTTAGACAGAATGAGGTAAACGCTAATAGAAGTTAAAAAGCCACAAACAAGGATCAATACAATTTCCATTACTCATTCTCTCCAATCGTTAGAATTATTGTTAAGACCGTTCCGACAACTACAAGTAGCACGCCAGTGTCGAAAATAACAGCTGTATGCAAATGCATAGGTGCTAACAAAGGAAGCGGAATATCAAAAGATGTATGTGTAAAAAAGTTTTTGCCGTACGTCCAACTTAACATTGGGGCACTGACACAGAATGTAAGTCCCAATGCGATTAACTTTTTAAAATCCCATGGGAAAACTTTACGTAGCGTCTTCACATCAAATGCAACGGCGATAATAACGAGTGCACTCGAAACGAGCAGCCCCCCGATAAAGCCGCCACCGGGTGTGTAATGCCCAGCTAAAAAGAGTGAAAAGCCGAACATCATGATAAGGAAAAAGATAATAAGTGCTGAATACTGAGATATCAAATCATTTTTTTGCCTGTTCAATCTTCTCCACCCTTTCATAACCATTTTTGTGTTTCGCACGTAATTTGATTAACGTGTAGATACCCATACCTGCAATGCCAAGCACTGAAGACTCGAACAATGTATCGAGACCACGGAAGTCTACTAAGATAACGTTAACCATGTTTTTACCTTGTGCTAAGTCATAAACATGTTCTTTATAGAAACTACTAATTGAGTCAAAGTGACGGTTACCGTATGCGATTAAGCCTAAAACAGTCACCACTGCACCGACACCAATTGAAATAATGATATTGCCGACTTTATACGACGTTGTTTCATTATAACGACTCATATTTGGTAAATGATAGAAGCATAATAAGAATAAAGCTGTTGAAATGGTCTCAACGACGAATTGTGTCAATGCTAAGTCAGGCGCATTGAAAAAGATGAAAAAGATCGCCATTGAATAACCGACCGCACTCAACATGATAATGCTGAACAGACGAGAACGTGCAAATATAATCATCGTTGCAGCAACAATAATCGTAATAACCGAAATCATTTCATAAAGACGAATAGGTGATACCTTAACGAAATCAAATGTGAAAGGTACACATAGCAATGTCACAAATGTAATGATAATCATCATTGAGAAAATAATGACTAAGTTATTGCGAATAAAGCCTGTCATATATGTGCGTGTAATCTGTGTTGCATAGTATGGTGTATAACGACCAGTTTGATCATACCAGTGATTCAACGTAAGGGCTTTTGGTAACTTGCGTAATACCGGTACCCAATATTTGAATGTGAGTAGCAATGCAGCACCTATAATGTAAATTAATAATGTTGCAAAAAATGCAGGTGTGAAACCGTGCCACATATGAAATTCTGCATGTACCGTATCAACATTCGCAATGGCTTTGGCTGCTGGCTCTACAAATGGTGCTGAAACAAGACCAGGGAATAAGCCGATTGCGATAACTAAAATAGCCAAGATTGTTGGCGAAATATTCATTAAGATTGATGCTTCATGTGCTTTATGTGGTAACTTGTCTGGCTTATGTTCTCCTAAGAAAATCTCTGAGATAAACTTAAATGAATAAACAAATGTGAACATACTACCGACAATAGCGACAATTGGTAACAATAAGCCAACAGTATTTAAGCTGAAAATACCTGCTTCAGTCACTGTTAACATCGCTTCTAAAAATTGTTCTTTAGACAAGAAACCGTTAAATGGCGGTACACCTGCCATACTTAAAGCGGTAATGATAGATAGTGTGAATGAAATAGGCATAATCGTCATGAGACCGCCTAGTTTTTGAATATCACGTGTACCAGTTGCATGGTCAACCGCACCAGTAATCATGAACAACGCACCTTTAAATGTTGCGTGGTTGATGAGATGGAAAATCGCTGCACTGAACGCAGCAAGGTAAAGTTGACTTTCTGCACCGTTAAAGTGATAACTTACGGCACCGATACCTAACATCGACATAATCATACCGAGTTGCGATACTGTAGAAAAGGCAAGAATACCTTTCAAATCTTGTTGTTTTGTCGCGTTGAGTGAGCCCCAGAAAAGGGTTACCAAACCAAACGCTGTGACAGTCCAAATCCAACCTTGTGATACAGCAAAGATAGGTGTTAAACGTGCGATTAAATAAATACCTGCTTTAACCATCGTTGCTGAGTGAAGGTAGGCACTGACTGGTGTAGGTGCTTCCATCGCATCAGGCAACCAGATGTAAAATGGAAACTGCGCTGATTTTGTCATTGCACCTAAAATAATAAACACCATCGCTAATAAGAAAAATGGTGATGATTGAATGCTTGATACGTGTTCAATCATTTCACGAATACGCCATGTCCCTGATGCTTGGTGAAGTAAGATGAATCCACCAAGTAACGATAAACCACCAAAGACGGTGATCATCATGGACTTCATCGCACCATAAAGTGATTTTTCTTTATGACGCCAGAATGAGATAAGTAAGAAACTAGAGAATGATGTCAGCTCCCAGAAGAAATATAATACTAAAAGGTTATCTGAAAGAACGACACCAAGCATCGCACTCATAAAGATTAATAAGTAACAATAGAAGTTACCTAACTGTTCTGTCTGACTTAAATAACTAATAGAATAGAGTACGACTAGGCTACCAATACCTGTTATTAATAAACTGAATAAAAGGCTGAGCCCATCTACATAAATGTCAAAGTTCATACCGATTTGTGGCATCCATGCAGCGGACTGTTCTGTATAATGTCCGGACATAGTAGGTTTGATATACGATAAAAAGTATACAAACAACACAAAAGGAATCGGTAACACAAACCATCCTAAATGAATACGCTTATAGAAGCGATACAAGATAGGAATGAGCAGTGCAAATATCAGCGGCAAGACAACCGCAATATGTAACCAACTCATAAATTGTCCTCCTTTAAAAATACTGCGATATGCTTATTATACATGATTATGAAAGGTGTGAAAATCATGGCACGTCGCATAGTTACGCATTTTTAAGTCACTTTTAAATAAGTAGAAATGGGAAAATATTTACTCAAAAGCAACTTTATATTGACGTTCATAATCGACCTTTAAATTAGCAAGACATTGTAACGCAGCACGTGTATATGGTGTATCAGTTTCCTGCATTTCACGTTCTAACTTTGTCAGTGCTTGTTGCAATGATGCTGTATAGTCTTGGCGTTCTCCTTCGAAAGGTTTCAACTTACTCTGTGATGTATAGCGCTTCTCATATAAGCTCAAAGCTTTGCGCTCATGAAAGAACACGCCTTCTACTTCATTGGGGCTATGTAAGTCGCCTTGTCTCGGGTGTTTGATCACTTGAACAACCTTAACGAGCACTTGATCACTCGCGTCATCTACCACCTCAACAACATAAACGCCTGTTTTATGTGCAAAACGATAAAGCATGTTAATTCCATCCTTTCTTAAATGTGTTAAAATAATGAGTATATTTAATTTTATCATGAATGGAGCATTAAAATGACAAACTACCCACAATTGACAAAAGAAATACAAGATAATGAAATTAAAGTGGTTATGCACACAAATAAAGGGGATATGACATTAAAATTATTTCCAGACATTGCACCAAAAACAGTGAAAAACTTTGTAGAACTTTCTAAAAAAGGTTACTACGATGGCATAACATTCCACCGTGTTATCAATGACTTTATGATTCAAGGTGGCGACCCAACTGCGACAGGTATGGGTGGCGAAAGCATCTACGGCGGTCCATTTGAAGATGAGTTCTCAATGCAAGCGTTCAATATTTATGGTGCGCTTTCAATGGCCAATGCAGGTCCTGGAACGAACGGTTCACAATTCTTTATCGTTCAAATGAAAGACATTCCTGCGCAAATGGCAGATCAATTAGAAGATGGCGGTTGGCCGAAAGAGATTGCAGAAGCATACCGTGAAAAAGGCGGCACACCTTGGTTAGACCAAAAACATACAGTATTTGGTCAGTTAATTGAAGGTGAAGACACTTTAGAAGACATCGCAAACGTTCGAGTTGGTGCACAAGATAAACCAATGTATGACGTTGTGATTGAGTCAATCGATATTGATGGAGAATAACAAGTGGTAAGGAGCGTGCATCATGTCCAATAATGAATTGAATATCCAGTTATACCAGCTGTTGGCAGCATGGAATCCAATGAATTTTGATGATCTAACGTTAGGCGATGCAGAAGTGTATGAGATGATGGATGCGGTACATCACTACGGTGAACCCATTGCTATTGCAGAAGCATTTCAACAGATTTTTCAGTTTTCATTTGAAGTTACATTGCCCAAAGATGCATGTTTACAAAAAGCAACAGAAGCGGTTCAATTGCAACAAACGTGTCAAGTGAACTAATGAGATAAACCCTAGACATAGCGTAAAAGCTGTGCCTGGGGTTTTGTTTGTTTAAGTGGGGAAATGAATAATGTAGGACGTTAAGAAGGGAGGAATCATCATGCTGACAAACAAAGAAAGTTTTAGATTGCTATACCAAGCAATTAGAGAACTGTCAGATAGAATCAATGATAATGTATTAGAAACAAATTCAATTAGCTTATTACTATTAGATTTTGATTTTGAACATGACGTATTTGATGCACTTTTCTTAGCTATTACAAAATATTTAGATAAAGTGAAGTTGGATGATATTGACCATAACGAATTTTTACAGTTGATAGATGATACAATTCCAAAAGATAGAACATTAGGGTTCAGACTACAATAAACTTGCATATTGGGAATTCGATAAACGGTGTTCAAGGAGCAGCATTTTTGACAGAACTTCGCACTTCGACAAAATTTGAAAAGCAATTTTGCTCATTGCTCGGGTTCTGCTCAAACGCTAACCGCTCCTCTCATAACCTCTGCTTTGCAAATAACTATTTTCCGGAGTTACAAGTTTTGGCGAGTGAACTTAAATCTGAAATGGGACAGTCAGCCGCAAAAACAACTTCAGACATTTCAGTACATAAAATAAGCCTAGGTGCACCTCAATGGCACCTAGGCTCTTTATGTACGTGTTACTTAGATGTATCTTCAATTCTTCTTTTAGATTGTTTCACCCAAGTTGGCAACCGTTCTGCTAAAGATTGAAACCCGTATTTCTCAGTTTCTTTAATCTCATCCAATACTGAACGTTTCACTTTTTTACGTTCATAATTTTTAAAGTAATCATTGTCTCTCAGTGATAAATTTAACTTACCGGTATCATCAATAGAAATAATTTTAGCTTTGACAATTTGCCCTGGTGTTAAAAGTTTTTTTAAATTATGGACATAATCATCCATGACTTCAGATATATGAATAAGGCCTTCAGTATTGTCAGGGGTTTCAACAAAAGCGCCGTAGGGTTGAATACCAGTCACACGCACCTTGATATGTTGACCGACACGATACTGTTTCTTCAACATGCATAACCCCTTATATGATTGAAATTTAACAACTTCATAATAGCATATTTCTGAAATTTATCCTAATTATACAACACATAAATTAAATAAAAGTCCGATGTATTACCTTGCTAAAAGTATCTCTTACCCATGCAAAAATTAAATATTGAAACCTTTTTTTGATTGGAGTAAACAAAGAATTAAGCAGCATGAATAAGATTTGATTGTGTAAGAAAGGAGAGAAATCATGATAATAAAGTACCTATGACGATATGAAGATACGTTCATATTCTAGATAGCCACTAATTTTTTAGTAATTACAGCTTGTTATAGTTGCAATTTTGTCTAAATTATGGCTATAATGCTTGTAAATGAAAGCGCTTTTATATGATGGATATAATCATGGATGCATATACTTAGATTGACGCTGAAGTTTATCAAAAATTGATATAATTAGATAATTCAGTAAAGACTGAAAAATCTTTTACAAATGATGCTATTTTGTGTCATGATAAGTATAAAGCTTTCTCAATAAAACAAAGGAGGATTTTTGAATGATTCCATACAAACATGAACCATTTACAGATTTCACGAAAGAGGAGAACCGCAAAGCGTATTTTCGCGCTCTTGAAAAAGTGGAAAGTGAATTAGGTCAAACGTATCCACTCATTATCGGAGGAGAACGTGTATACACAGACGACACAACGCGTGTGTATAATCCATCAAACAGAGAAGAAACAATTGGTTATGTTTCTAAAGCGTCACAAGAACATGCAGAAAAAGCCTTAGAAGCAGCGAAAGAAGCATTTAAAACTTGGCGTAATGTTGATCCAAAAGTACGTGCGAATGTGTTATTCCGTGCGGCTGCAATCACTAGAAAACGCAAGCACGAATTCTCAGCGTTGTTATCTAAAGAAGGGGGCAAACCATGGAAAGAAGCGGATGCGGATACAGCTGAAGCAATCGACTTCATGGAATACTACGGTCGTCAAATGCTTGAATTGAAAGACGGTAAAGCAGTTAACAGTCGCCCAGGTGAATACAATCAATTCGACTATTTACCAGTTGGTGTAAGTGTTGTTATCTCACCTTGGAACTTTGCTTATGCGATTATGGCAGGTACAACAGTTGCGCCAGTCGTAACAGGTAACACTGTATTATTAAAACCATCATCAAACACACCAATCATTTCTTATAAATTTATGGAAGTACTTGAAGAAGCAGGTTTACCAAAAGGGGTTGTAAACTGGATTCCAGGTTCATCAAGTGAAATTGGTGACTTCTTAATCGAAAATAAAGACGTTGGCTTAATTTCATTTACAGGTTCTAAAAATGTAGGTAAAGAAATTATTCAAAAAGCTGCGGTTATTCAAGAAGGTCAAAATCATATCAAACGTGTTATCGCTGAAATGGGTGGTAAAGACGCACTTGTTGTTGACAGTGAAGCAGACCTTCAAGTGGCAACAGATGCAATTGTATACTCAGCGTTTGGTTTCTCTGGTCAAAAATGTTCAGCATGCTCACGTGTCATTGCACACCAAGACATTTACGATGAGTTATTAGAACGCGTCAAAGCAGAAACTGAAAAAATTAAAGTGGGTAACGCGTCAGATCCAGATACGTATGTAGGTCCAGTTATCGATCAAAAATCTTTAGACAAAATCAAAAAATACATTGAGATTGGTAAAGAAGAAGGTCGCTTAGTAACAGGTGGTAACGTTGACGAATCAACAGGTAACTTTGTTCACCCAACAATCTTTGCTGACTTAGATCCAAACTCTCGTATCATGCAAGAAGAAATCTTCGGTCCAGTTATTGGTTTCACAAAAGTTAAAGACTTTGATGAAGCAATCCAAGTGGCAAATGATACTGAGTATGGTCTAACAGGTGGCGTCATTTCAAACAACAGAATGAAATTAGAACAAGCACGCCGTGACTTTATGGTAGGTAACTTATACTTCAACCGTGGTTGTACAGGTGCAGTTGTTGGCTACCAACCATTCGGCGGATTCAAAATGTCAGGAACAGACTCAAAAGCTGGTGGCCCAGACTACTTAGTATTACACATGCAAGGTCGCACAGTTTCTGAACATTTATAAGAACAGAACTTAAAAATTAACGAGCTAACATAGCAATCTTGATTGAAAGTAGGGTATGTCTTTACAGAATGATTGAAACGAATCGACCATGTAGACGTTTTTAACTGTGAATGATGTACCCTCTGTTTATATAACCAAAGTGTAAAGGGGAGAATACGCGTGACAAACAAATCTGAAGCAATTATCGAATTGACTAACCATTATGGTGCACATAACTATTTACCACTGCCAATCGTTATTTCTGAAGCAGAAGGTGTATGGGTGAAAGACCCAGAAGGTAAAAAGTATATGGATATGCTGGCTGCTTATTCTGCAGTAAACCAAGGCCATCGTCATCCTAAAATCGTTCAAGCGCTTAAAGATCAAGCGGATAAAGTAATACTTGTATCTCGTGCGTTTCATAGTGATAACTTAGGTGAATGGTATGAAAAAATTTGTAAGTTATCAGGCAAAGAAAAAGCACTGCCGATGAACACAGGGGCTGAAGCGGTAGAAACTGCATTAAAAGCGGCACGTCGTTGGGCGTATGAAGTAAAAGGTATCAAGCCAAATGAAGCAGAAATCATCGCGATGGTAGGTAACTTCCACGGTCGTACGATGGCACCTGTATCGATTTCATCAGAAAAAGAATATCAACGTGGTTATGGCCCATTATTAGAAGGTTTCCAAAACGTACCATTCGGCGATATTGAAAGCTTAAAAGAAACAATTAATGAAAATACAGCAGCTGTTTTAATTGAGCCAATTCAAGGGGAAGCAGGTATCAATATCCCACCTGAAGGCTATTTAAAAGCAGTCCGTGAGCTATGTGATGAGCATAACGTATTATTTATTGCTGATGAGATTCAAGCAGGTTTAGGTCGTACAGGTAAGTTATTTGCGACAGACTGGGATAATGTCAAACCAGATGTGTATATTTTAGGTAAAGCACTGGGTGGCGGTGTATTCCCAATTTCAGTTGTATTAGCAGACAAAGAAGTGTTAGATGTGTTTACACCAGGTTCACACGGCTCAACATTTGGTGGGAACCCACTTGCATGTGCGGCTTCTATCGCGGCATTAGATGTTATCGTGGACGAAGATTTACCAGGACGTTCTCAAGAGCTTGGAGAATATTTCAAAAATGCATTGCTTGAAATTGAGCACCCAGCGATTAAAGAAGTGCGCGGTCGTGGTTTATTCATCGGTGTTGAATTGCATGAAAATGCACGTCCATACTGTGAACGCTTGAAAGAAGAAGGCATTTTATGTAAAGAAACGCATGATACAGTAATTCGATTTGCACCGCCATTGGTGATTACAAAAGAAGAACTTGACTATGCGATTGACAAAGTTAAGAAAGTGTTTTCAGAAACTAAGTAATCAATGAAAAACCTTAGAGACAAAAGGCTTTAAAAAAGATTGGCATATGTTACAATACTCATGTAAGCGAAAACAAAAGTAGGAAAAAGAGGCGAGATGGATCATGTCTGAAAAAAATAATCTAGTGACGTCAACGCAAGGCATCATTAAAGAAGCGATGCACAAATTAGGCTTTGATGATGGAATGTACGAATTAATCAAGGAACCATTAAGATTTTTGACAGTACGTATTCCAGTAAGAATGGACGACGGTACAGTTAAAACTTTCACAGGTTATCGTGCACAACACAATGATGCTGTTGGACCAACTAAAGGTGGTGTGCGTTTCCACCCAGATGTAGATGAAGAAGAAGTTAAAGCATTGTCTATGTGGATGACGTTAAAATGTGGTATCGTTGACCTTCCATACGGTGGAGGTAAAGGGGGCATCGTGTGTGACCCACGTCAAATGAGTATTCATGAAGTAGAACGCTTATCACGTGGTTACGTGCGTGCGATCTCACAAATTGTAGGACCAACTAAAGATATCCCAGCACCAGATGTTTTTACAAACTCTCAAATCATGGCTTGGATGATGGATGAATACAGCCAAATGGATGCATTTAACTCTCCAGGATTTATTACGGGTAAACCAATTGTACTCGGTGGTTCACAAGGTCGTGACCGCTCGACTGCATTAGGTGTTGTTATTGCGATTGAAGAAGCTGCGAAACGCCGTGGCAAAACAATCAAAGACTCTCGTATTGTCATTCAAGGTTTCGGTAATGCAGGTAGTTTCTTAGCGAAGTTCTTGTATGACGCAGGTGCTAAGATTGTAGGTATCTCTGATGCATACGGTGCATTACACGATCCAGAAGGTTTAGATATTGATTATTTATTAGATCGTCGTGATAGCTTTGGTACAGTGACGAACTTGTTTGAAGATACAATTTCTAACAAAGAATTATTCGAACTTGATTGTGACATTTTAGTACCGGCAGCGATTGCGAACCAAATTACTGCTGACAATGCGAACGATATTAAAGCGGATATCGTGGTAGAAGCAGCAAATGGCCCAACAACACCAGAAGCAACGAAAATTTTAACAGAACGCGGTATTTTATTAGTACCAGACGTACTTGCAAGTGCTGGTGGGGTAACAGTATCTTACTTTGAATGGGTTCAAAACAATACTGGTTACTATTGGACTGAAGAAGAAGTGAATGAAAAGTTACGTGAAAAACTTGTGACAGCTTTTGATACGATTTATAGCTTATCAGAAAATCGCAAAATTGATATGCGTCTTGCAGCGTATATCGTGGGTATTAAGCGTACAGCTGAAGCGGCTAGATATCGTGGCTGGGCATAAAACAATACATTTAAAAGCAGAGACGCCGATTGTGTGCGCCTCTGCTTTTTCGTTATTGGATCAGATCGTGGTAAATATCAGGATAGTTAGTGAAGACACCTGTCACACCATAGTCGTTCAATCGTGTCATTGCATCACGGTCGTTAACAGTATACGGATGAATATGAAAACCGAGTTCACGTAAGTGCTGTGTATTTTCTGCCGTCAAATCTGTATAATCTGGACCGACGCCAATCGCATAGCTACTAATATATGATAAGTCTTTGTCATTATATTGCTGGAGTTGCCCTTTATCCATCAATTGTACAAGTGGGATGTTCGCATTGAATTTGTGCATTTTTAATAAGCTTTCTTGAGAGAACGACTGAATGACCACTTTTCCTTTGCTTAGATGATTTTTCTTGTCTAAGCCATGTTTTTTAAGCGATGCTAACAATTTTTCTTCCATACCTGGATAGTCGTCAGGCGATTTTGTTTCGATATAATAATTCGCCTTTGTACCGTATCGTGCAAATATTGCATCTAATGTTGGGACTTCTTGACCTTGATAAGCTGGGTTTTGAAGTTCGGGATGTGTATCGTTAAACCATGAGCCTGCATCGAGCTGTTTCAGTTCCCGAGTGTATAATCACTTACACGACCAGTACCATCAGTTGTACGGTCAACAGTCTCATCATGCATCGCAACAAGGTGACCATCTTTCGTCATTTGAAGGTCGATTTCTAAATAATCAGCCCCCATTTCATTTAAACTTTTATCATATGACGCAAAAGTATGTTCAGGTGCATAGCCGCTCGCACCGCGATGACCGATATTAACATGTTTTTTGTTAAGTACGTTATTCTTGCTTGGAGATAGTGGAGAAGCTAGTTGATGACCATGTGCGTGATGTTGAGGACATGCATGGACTGAATCGATAGCACCAATAGGGGATACGAGTAGTGAAGCAATCAGTCCCGTAGAAAGTAAGAGTTTTGAAGAATTTTTCATTAAAACGCCTCCTTAGAATAATTATCCTCTTTAAAACTATATGAAAATAGTTATAGAAAGCAAGCGTTTTCATAGAAAGTTAACGAACTTTACTAAAACTTAACGAAATTAAGAGCTATTGTGGTTAATGTGTTTAGTCAGACACATTTTTGAAAATGATGTAATGAATGGTATTTGTTAGTTTGCAAATGATATAATATGTATAAGTAAAGTACGTGGGATATTATACAGAAGCATTCAATTCGAGATTTTAGTCCTTAATCATATAACTGGAGGGAAAACGATGAAACGTAACACATTCGCGTTAATCATCAGTTTAATTTTTCTAGTAGCAGGTGTTGTATTTGTCATTAAGCAAGAATGGCTTTTTGCGACGCTGTTCATTGTAGTAGGAGCTATCTATCTCATGACGATGATGAACAAAGATAAATCTAATGGCAGTTAAACATTTGTATAAGGCATTGAAAAGGGGATAAGCGCGTGTCTTATCCCCTGTATCTATTTATAAATATTGTTTAGCAACATCAATTTGGTGTTTCACAGCGTCTTGACCTGTAGCACCATAACTTTTACGACGTTTGACCGCTTCATCAGGTTGCAGGTATGTGTATATATCTTCTTCAATTTCTGGTGCTTGTGCTTGATACACATCTAATGGTACATCCAGCAGGTACATATCATGTTGAATAGACCATAGTACCAGCTTGCCGACAATTTCGTGTGCATCTCTAAACGGAATGCCTTTCATCACAAGATAATCCGCAAGTTCAGTGGCATTCGAGAAGTCTTGGCGAACCGTCGTTGCCAATCTGTCTGTATTCACTGTCATACTCGCTAACATACCTTCAAAAATCTTCAATGAGCCTTTTAACGTATGCACCGCATCAAACAAACCTTCTTTGTCTTCTTGCATATCTTTATTGTACGCAAGTGGTAAGCCTTTAAGCGTCATCAACATACTCATTAAATGACCAGTCGTACGTCCGACTTTACCACGAATCAATTCAGCCATATCCGGATTTTTCTTCTGTGGCATGATTGAAGAACCTGTTGAAAAGGCGTCAGATAATGTTACGAACTTCGCTTCTTCCGATGACCAGAAGATAATCTCTTCAGCAAAACGTGATAAGTGTACCATCGTTAAGCTAATATTGTGTAACGTTTCAACAATGTAGTCACGATCACTAACCGCATCCAAGCTGTTCTCATAAATACCGCCAAAGCCAAGCAACTGTTGTGTTTCGTGACGGTCAATCGGATAGGTTGTTCCGCTTAATGCGGCAGCACCTAACGGAGATAAGTCGATACGTTTCAACGCATCTGTAAATCTTGACTTATCACGTTCTAACATCCAGAAATATGTCATGACGTGATGTGCGAATGAGATAGGCTGCGCACGTTGTAAGTGTGTGTAGCCGGGCATAATCGTATCGACATGTTGTTCTGCCAAGTTGACAATCGTTTGTTGAAAAGCGGCGATACTTTCAATGATGTTTTGAACTTCTTTTTTTGTATATAAGTGCATATCCGTTGCAACTTGGTCATTACGGCTACGTCCGGTATGCAACTTGCCACCGACAGCGCCGATACGTTGAATCAGTTCATGTTCGATATTAAGATGAATGTCTTCTAACGATTCTTGCAACGGGACTTTGTTGTCGTGAATATCTTGTTGAATGACTTTGAGTTCGGCAATAATCGTTGAGGCCTCGTCCTGCGTCAAAATGCCTTGGTTTGCAAGCATTGTAGCATGGGCGATACTACCTTGAATATCTTCATCTACTAGGTTTTTATCGAAGTGGATAGACGCATTAAATGCATCTACCCAATCTTCAGGTTTTTCTTCAAATCTACCGCCCCATGCTTTTTTACTCATCTGCATAACCTCCGTGTAACATCGCATTCACTTGTGTTGGTAAGCCGAAAATGTCGATAAAGCCAACAGCTGATTGTTGATTGAATGCATCTTCTTTTGTATATGTTGCTAATTTTTCATTGTATAGCGTATAGTCAGATTTTCTACCATTTACAACCGCGTGGCCTTTAAATAGTTTGACACGTACGTCGCCAGTTACATATTTTTGTGTATGATCGATAAATACTTTTAACGCATCAGTTAATGGAGAGAACCATAAACCATTGTATACAAGTTCTGCCAATTGCTTTTCAGCCACTGGTTTAAAATGTGCAACATCTTTTGAAAGGGTAATTGTCTCTAAACCTTTGTGTGCTTTTAAGATGACTTCAGCACCTGGCACTTCATATACTTCTCTTGATTTAATACCGACAAGTCTGTTTTCGATATGGTCAATACGTCCAATGCCGTGTTTTCCAGCTAGGTCATTTAAATATAAAATTAAGTCATCTAATTCATAAGCTTTTCCATCGATATGTGTTGGGATACCTTCAGTGAACGTTAAAATAATTTCATCCGCTTCATCTGGTGTATCTTCTAATTCTCTTGTTAAATCAAATGCATCAGCAGGTGGTGCCACATATGGATCTTCTAACACACCACATTCATTAGCACGACCCCATAAGTTTTGGTCGATTGAGTATGGTGAATCTTTGCCAATCGGTACTGGAATGTTGTGTTTTTTCGCGTAATCCAGTTCTTCTTCACGGCTCCAGCCCCATTCTCTAACTGGCGCAATGACTTTTAAGCTAGGGTCTAATGCTTTAATTGCCACTTCAAAACGTACTTGGTCATTCCCTTTACCAGTACAACCGTGTGCAATCGCTACTGCATCTGTTTTATGTGCAATTTCGACAAGTTTTTTTGAAATTAAAGGTCGTGATAAAGCAGACACGAGTGGATACGTTTGTTCATACATAAGATTTCCTTTAATGGCATATCCAACGTATGCTTCTGCAAATTCTTTTGTTGCGTCAATGATATGTGATTCAATCGCACCCATATCTAACGCTTTTTGATATACAACATCTAAATCTTTTCCTTCACCAACGTCTAAGCAACATGCAACGACATCATAACCTTGTTCGATGAGCCATTGCACGGCCACGCTTGTGTCTAAACCACCTGAATATGCTAATACTACCTTCTGTTTCATAAAACCGTCACCTCTGTGTTTAATTGTTTTTGCTTAAGTCATATATTAGCACGTTATGATTTAATATGCAAGTATTTAAATAAATATACATAACCGAATAGCGTAATTTTTCGGACTATTTAAGTTGATTGAATTTGCAAATATATGTTAGTAAAATAAAGATGAGTTCAGTTAAATTAGGAGGCAAAGTGCATGACACATATCCAGTTTGATTACAAAAAGGCATTACAATTTTTCGGACAACATGAATTATCGCAGCAACAAGATCAAGTGAAACTGATTCATCGCACAATCCATGAAGGCACAGGGGCTGGCAGCGACTTTTTAGGATGGGTTGATCTACCAGTTGATTACGATAAAGCAGAATTTGAACGCATTTTAGCAGCAGCTGAAGAAATCAAAGCACATTCAGATGTGTTAGTCGTTATCGGTATTGGTGGTTCATACTTAGGTGCACGTTCAGCAATTGAAATGTTGACACCTGCATTTAAAAAAGATAGTGATTTACCAGAAATTATTTTTGCTGGTCATCATCTTTCTTCATCTTATACACAAGAATTAATCGACTACTTAGATGGTAAAGATTTCTCAGTGAATGTTATTTCTAAGTCTGGTACAACAACAGAACCAGCTGTGGCATTCCGCTTATTCAAACAATTATTAGAAGAAAAATATGGTAAAGAAGAAGCGGTTAAACGTATCTTCGCAACAACTGACAAAGAAAAAGGGGCATTGAAACAACTTGCGACAAATGAAGGATACGCATCATTTGTAGTACCTGATGATGTCGGCGGTCGTTTCTCTGTATTAACAGCGGTTGGTTTATTACCGATTGCCGTTGCAGGTATCGATATTCAAGCAATGATGGCGGGTGCGGCAAAAGCACGTGAAGAATTGTCATCAGATGACTTAGAACAAAACATCGCATACCAATATGCATCGATCCGTAATGTTTTATACAACAAAGGTTATACGACAGAAATGTTAATTAACTATGAGCCATCATTACAATATTTCAATGAATGGTGGAAACAATTATTTGGTGAATCTGAAGGTAAAGACTTGAAAGGGATTTATCCATCAAGTGCAAACTTTACAACAGACTTACATTCATTAGGACAATATGTTCAAGAAGGTCGTCGCTTCTTATTTGAAACGGTATTAAAAGTAGAGACACCAAAACACAATATTACAATTGAAAAAGATGCAGATGACTTAGATGGCTTAAACTACTTAGCTGGTAAAACAGTTGATGAAGTAAATACAAAAGCATTTGAAGGTACATTATTAGCACACACTGATGGTGGCGTAGCGAACTTAGTGATTACACTTCCTAAATTAGATGCTGAAACATATGGTTACCTTGTATACTTCTTTGAGTTAGCTGTCGCTATGAGTGGTTACCAATTAGGTGTGAACCCATTCAACCAACCAGGTGTAGAAGCATACAAACAAAATATGTTCGCATTGCTTGGTAAACCAGGTTTTGAAGATAAGAAAAAAGACTTAGAAGCACGTTTATAATGTATATACAACACACGTTATCCATATCGGTAGCGTGTGTTCTATTATGTGTGTAGATGAATTATATTGTTTAGTTGTTTTACTAATATAGGAAACAAAGTGGTACTGTTATTAGAAAATATTAAGACCCATAGTGCATGACCCCCTACAGCCGTCCAAAGCATTGTGGGGGATGATTATTATTTTATCTTGTCGTATAAGTGATTTGTGATGTTGCCAGTAACAACTGGGTATGTAATTATCAGAGTGGTCAATATGGCAATGTAGCCTAACTATTGACAATGCTTTATAAATATACTAATCTATATGTAATAAGAGTATTATTGTCATTTGCATATAAAAACCCCACAGCCGTCCAAAGCTTTGTGGGGTTTTTGTGATTATTTGAACCTGTCGTATAAGTAGTTCGCAATGATGCCGGTAATAACAGGGCAAATAACCAGGGACAATGCAAAAAGTATAATTGTCACTTACATACACCTCCTTCTGGGGAAGAGTGCTTTTTTAATATACCATATCTCATGTGTATTGGGATATAAATTTAATATTAAAAGTTATGTAAAATTCAGTGAACCTGTTTGGACAGCAGTTTATATATTGTATTAATATGGGAGTTAAGGTATGAATCATCGTGTGCATTTTATATAGTCAGTATTCACATAGTAGACGAAACAAATAATCTTTAATATCAAAACTACTATTGAAAAATAATTATAATAGAAACGTGCATCATGTGTTTTTGTTACAATATTGAAATATGACATCTATAGAAAACATTAACGTTCTAATCTGTTTTTATGATAAGATGAGAAGTACAGTTTTAGTCGGAGTTCAATGGGGTGTACAGTTTATAAGCACCAATACATATGTCGAATCGGTGTGCGAATTTGCGTGTCATCAATAGTGCGACAGATGCATCCCGACTTTTATCATTAAAGAGGTGTCAAACGTGAGAAAAGAGACAATGGAATGGATTATTTCGATAGGCTTAGCGCTAATCGTTGTTGGATTTTTATATACATTTATTATCAAGCCGTATAATGTGCAGGGTGATTCGATGTATCCAACATTAAAAGATGGTGATCGCTTAATCGTCAATAAGATTGGTAAAACATTAGGGCATTTGGATAATGGCAACGTGATTGTGTTCCATGCCGATGAATCAAATGATTATGTAAAGCGTATTATTGGTAAGCCGGGCGACCATGTAGAATACAAGAATGATCAGTTATATTTAAATGGTAAGAAGATAGATGAACCGTATCTTGCATATAACTTAAAACATAAAACTTATGATGAAATCACAGGACCTTTAAATTCTCAGAAATTACAAGGTAGTGACGGTAAATATCAAATACCAGAAGATAAATACTTAGTGTTAGGGGATAACCGTGAAGTCAGCAAAGATAGCCGTACAATTGGATTGATTGATAAAGACCAAATCGTTGGTAAAGTATCATTGAGATTTTGGCCGGTAAGTGACTTTAAGGTGAACTTTAACCCAGATCATACGGAAGACCAATCATAACAATAACAGAAGTCTAGTAAGTGGCGTGTGCCTACTTGCTAGACTTTTTTTGGAGCACTACAGAAATCTCATGCGTAAGTAAAGATTTCGTAGTAGTGCCCAGGCAAGGCTGACTAGAAGTGTGACAAGCCAAGGGCGAAGTCAGACATCAGTCAGCTACTGCCACTAATATAAATGAACGAGTAAATGAAATAGGGAAAGAATAAAGATAATCTCTATCAAAGAACAGAAATCTCATGCGTAAGCAAAGATTTCGTAGTAGTGCCCAGGCAAGGCTGACTAGAAGTGTGACAAGCCAAGGGCGAAGTCAGACATCAGTCAGCTACTGCCACTAATATAAATGAATGAGTAAATGAAATAGGGAAAGAATAAAGATAATCTCTATTAAAGAACAGAAATCTCATGCGTATGCAAAGATTGTTCAACCGCTAACTGCTCCTTTCACAACCTCATTTAAAAAAACTCTAAGAAAAGTTTTGGTTATCGTCTTGAAGCATATATAATAGAAGCAACACTATTTAAGAGTCAGGGGGAGTCGTATGTTTCGGGCATTTATAGGAAGAGCGGGTACTGGTAAAAGCACAGCGATGATGAATGAAATTAAAGAGAAAATACTGAATCAACCGCTGGGAGACCCTATCGTTGTTGTGACGCCAATGCAAGGGACGTATTTATATGAACAGGCATTTGTCAGTGATCCAGCGCTTAAAGGAAGTTTACGTGCGGAAGTGCTGCACTTTGAACGATTAAGTCATCGTGTCTTTCAAGAAGTAGGTGGCGTGCATGAAACACGTTTGTCATCTACGTCAATCGAGATGATGATTTACAATATTTTACAAGATGTACGTAAGCAATTAAAACTATATCAATCACAAGTGAAATATTTAGGATTCAGCACAAAGGTACGCGAACAAATTCAAGATTTTGAAAAATATGCGGTCACACCAGAAGTTGTAGCAGATAGTGCGGTGAATGGTGCGTTACCAAAAAGAACACAAGATAAGCTGCACGACATGAGCTTAATTTATGAAAACTTACAAGCACGTATGGGAGAAGACTATTTGACCGGTGAAGGTTTGATGCAGCGTTTTATTACGATGATTCCGCAGTCGGATTGGCTACGTCGTGCGGATATTTATATTGATGGTTTTCATAACTTTTCAACACAAGAATATCAAGTGATTGAAGCGCTCGTAAACCATGCGAAATCAGTGACGGTGCTGTTAACAACGAATGGTGATACGGATCCGTTAAGTATGTTCCGTAAACCGTCTGAATCGTTGACGCATTTGCGTGAAATCGCAACTGAGACAGGTAAAACGCTAGAAATTGAACGTTTTAACGAGGTATACCGCTTTAAATATGAAAGTATGTCGGCGTTAGCTGCAGAGTTTGATGCGTTACAACCACAAGCGACTCAAGTGGACGATGGAGCGGTGCGTATTTTTGAAGCGGCGTCTATGCGTGAAGAAGTAAATGAAGTGGCGCGCCAGATTATTGCGGATGTGCACGACAATGACTATCGTTACCGTGATATTGCGATTTTGTATCGTAATCCAGACTATGTGTATTTGTTAGAGTCGGTTTTAGCGCAGTACGACATCCCGTATAACATTGATGTAAAACGTTTAATGGTGCATCACCCGATTATGGAAATGTTCGTCAGCATGATTGAAGTGTTGAAATCGAATTGGCAATTTGAACCAATGATGCGATTGTTTAAGACGAATGTCCTCACTCAAAATATCCCGAACAGTCGTTATTTAGTGGATATACTTGAAAACTATGCGATGGAACGTGGCATCTATGGTAAGCGTTGGATTGACGACAAGTACTTCCAGTTAGAGAATTTTACGACGATGGGTATTAAGCGTCATCGTTCACTGACTGAAACGGAGACGGAGACATTCCAACGAGTGATTTCAATGAAGGAATCTGTCGTCCAAAAGCTCGTTCATTTGGAACAGAAGTTACTCGAAGGCGCTCATGCGGTAGATTACGCGACGGCATTGTATGAAGTGTTAGAGGCGTTTGAACTGCCATCGCAATTGATGACGCATCGCGATGTGTTAGAGACGCAAGGTCAGCATGAACAAGCAGAATCAGTCGACCAAATTTGGCGCGGTTTTATTCGTATATTAGATGAAATTGTCGCAGTGTTTGAAGAACAAGATATGACATACACGCGCTTTTTAGAACTACTGGACGTTGGCTTAAACGGCTTGGAATTTTCAATGATTCCGCAAACGATGGACCAAGTGACAATTGGGACGATGGATTTGGCGAAGGTCGACAATAAGTGCCATGTCTATTTAATCGGCATGAATGACGGTGTATTACCACAAGCGATTAGCGGTACAAGTCTGATGTCTGATGATGAGAAAAAGGCGTTTGAAGCATATACAGGTATGCAGTTGAGTCCAACTGCCGATGTGCTGCAAATGGACGAAGCGTTCGTTGGTTATTTTGCGATGACACGTGCGTGTGAACGACTCACGATGACTTATAGTTTGATGGACAGTGGGGGTGCCGAAAAAGAAGGTAGCCCATATTTGAATGATGTGAAAAATATTTTACCAAATGTATCAACTTGGAATATTGCGCAGTTAAATGCACAAGATGCGATGCGACGTATGGTCCATCCGCATCAAACAAAGGTGCATTTATTCGAGTCGTTGCGTGCCTGGTTGGAAGGGCAGCCAATCGCGGATAGTTGGTTTGTTGCGTATGATACGATGTCGCAAGAAGCGGCATTACGTCAAGGGATGCAACATTTAACAACAGCATTAGATTATCGCAATGAAACGGTGAAATTAGATCAAGATTTGACATATGCGTTGTATGGTAAAACGATTAATGCGAGTGTGTCACGTTTTGAAGGGTATAATAGCTGCCCGTTCAAACATTATGCGTCACACGGCTTAAAGTTAAATGAACGTACAAAATATGAATTGCAGAATTTTGATTTGGGTACGATTTTCCATGATGTTTTACGTTATATTGCGGAAAAAGTAGATGGTAGTTTCCAACAGTTAACGCCACAACAAATTCAGACATTGACGCAAGAAGCATTAGACATCTATTTGCCAAAAGTGCAGTTTAATCTGTTGAATGCGACGTCGTACTATCGTTATTTATCACAACGTATTGGCGCCATTGTACAAGCAACATTACAAGCATTACGTCATCAGTCTGAACATTCACAGTTCCGTCCGATTGCTTTTGAAAAGTCATTCCGTAAAAAGCCGCATTCTAATGATGAGCTCCTTGCTGAATCACTTCAGACGACGCAAGGGATTCCAATTAATATTCGTGGCCAAATAGACCGTATCGATGTATTTAATAAGAATGGTAAAAGTTTCGTGAATATTATCGACTATAAGTCATCTGAAAAAAGTGCCTCACTTGACTTAGTGAAGGTATATTATGGCCTTCAAATGCAGATGATGACTTATATGGATATTGCATTACAAAACAAAGAACGTCTCGGTTTGATTGATGAAGTAAAACCGGGTGGCTTCTTGTATATGCATGTGCATAAGTTTAAAGATAAAAGACGTTCATGGGACACCGTTAATCCAGATAATTATGAGACGGAATTTTTTAAGTCGTATAAGTTAGATGGGTTGCTTAATAGTGATCCAGATGTTGTGGATGCATATGATCGTCGCTTGGAAAATGGCTTTGGCTCAGATGTTGTACCAATCACACTGAAGAAAAATGGTGGCTTTAGCTCGCGCAGTAAAGTGGTAGATGAACCAATTATTCATAAGTTGATCCAGCGTAATAAAGATAACTTTGTGCAGACGGCTTCTCAAATTATGGATGGCCATACAGAAGTAGCGCCATTAAAGTATGACAATACATTGCCATGTCGTTTCTGCCAATATCAATCGGTGTGCCATGTGGATAGCTTAATTGACAGTGCGAAATACCGTCATGTAGATGAAAAAATCAAACCATTAGAAATCCTTGAGACTGTGGAAGAAGAGGAGGAGACACGATGATTCCAACGAAACCGAATGATGTACAGTGGACGGATGCGCAGTGGGAAAGTATCTATGCGAAAGATCAAGATATTCTTGTTGCGGCAGCGGCAGGTTCAGGTAAGACAGCCGTCTTAGTAGAACGTATTATTCAGCGTATTTTACGTGACGGTATTGACGTCGATCGTTTGCTCGTTGTGACGTTTACGAATGCGAGTGCACGTGAGATGAAACATCGTATTGAAGCGCGTATTCAGCAGGCGTCATTAGAAGATCCGACAAATCAACATTTGAAAAATCAACGTGCGAAAATTCATCAAGCACAGATTTCAACACTGCATAGTTTCTGTTTGAAGTTGATTCAACAGCATTATGATCAACTCGACATCGATCCGAACTTCCGCACAGCAAGTGAAGTTGAAAACATCTTATTACTTGAACAAGTAGTAGATGATGTGTTTGAACAACATTACGATATTTTAGATCCGCAATTTATTACGTTGACTGAACATTTGTCATCCGATAGAAGTGACAAGTCGATTAGAGACGTTGTGAAAAGGTTGTATTATTTTAGTGTGGCGAATCCACAACCAACGCAATGGTTAGCGTCATTAGATGAACCGTATCGTGATAAGGCGTCTCAACAACATTATATGGCGATATTAAATCAATATATTCAATTGTATGTTGAAGCGGCACAGGATGCATTGGAACAAGCGTATTCCCAATTGGAACTCGTAGGGCATTATGATAAGCACGTCAAATTTATTAACGAACATCGTGACTTTTTACGTGCGCTATTGGCAGAGTCAACGATAGATAAAGCGCAGTTACGTGATTTTAAATTAGGGCGTATGCCGAATAAACCGAAAGAAGTTAAAGATGATGCGCTATTAAACGAGGCGTATGAAGCGTTCAAGGCGAACTATGATCGTTATAAATCATATATTGAAACGGTTCAAAAAGAATTTGTAAGTCGAGATGATGAGACTTTAGAGCGAGAATTGGCAGACTTGGCACCGCGTGTTGCTTATTTATCCAAACTAACGAAAGATGTGATGGATCAGTTTAGTAAGGCGAAACGTGCGCGTAATATTATTGACTTTGCCGATTACGAACATTTGACACTCCGCATTTTATTAAATGAAGATGGGACACCGTCACCTGTTGCAGACGCCTATCGTGCACAATTCGATGAAATATTAGTCGATGAATATCAAGATACTAACCGTGTGCAAGAAGCCATTATTGGAAGTATTAATAGGGGCGATGCATCAAACGGTAACTTATTTATGGTGGGCGATGTAAAACAGTCGATATATAAGTTCCGACAAGCAGACCCAAGTTTATTTATCGGTAAGTACGAAGCGTTCAATCAACCGGACGATTCAAGTGGAAAACGCATCGATTTATCACAAAACTTCCGTTCACGTAAAGAAGTACTAACGACAACGAACTATTTATTTAAACATATGATGGACCCAGAAGTTGGTGAGATTGATTATGATGCAGCGGCAAGTTTGTATGAAGGTGCACCGTTTGATGATGTCGAATACCCTGTTCGTTTGACAGCGCTCTTGAAAGATGGCGCGCATGACATGGATAAAGGGGAACAAGAAGCGCATTTGATTGCCCAACAAGTCAAGGCGATACTCGACACACAACAAGTGTACGATATTAAAACACAATCATACCGTCCGGCAACGTATAAAGATATTGTCATACTCGAGTCATCGAGGGCCAATGTTAGAAATATTCAGCAGGTATTCAAAAACAACAATATTCCATTATTTGCGGAAAGTAGACAAGGTTATTTTGAACAAACTGAAGTCCGTCTTATGTTGTCATTTTTAAGAACGATTGATAATCCGCTTCAAGATATTTACCTTGTTGGTTTAATGCGTTCGGTCATTTATCAATTTACGGAGGCGGAACTTGCGCAAATTCGTGTAACAGCACCGAACGAAGATTACTTCTATCAATCGATTCAGCGTTATATTGACACGCCAGAAGCAACACCAGAACTGAGAGATAAACTGATACGATTTTTAGCAGATTTAGAAAGCTATCGAAATTATAGTCAGTCACATCCAGTGTATCAATTGATCGATAAGTTCTTTAACGATCATTACATTACGCAATATTTCAGTGGTCTTGTTGGCGGTAAAGGACGTCGTGCCAATTTACACGGCTTGTTCAATAAAGCAATAGAGTTCGACAATTCAAGTTATCGCGGTTTATTCCAATTCATCCGTTTTATTGATGAAATGATTGACCGTGGTAAAGATTTTGGTGAAGAAAATGTCATCGGTCCAAATGATGACGTTGTAAGAATGATGACCGTGCATAGTAGTAAAGGGCTCGAGTTCCCGTTTGTTATCTATTCCGGCTTAAGTCGAAAGTTTAATAAATCCGACTTAAATCAACCTGTCGTCTTGAACCAATATGAAGGTCTCGGCTTACAATACTACGACACGGAACACGGCTTATTCTATCCATCACTGATTTCAATGAGTATCGACTTAATCAATCAGAAGGAATTAATATCTGAAGAAATGCGTTTGATTTACGTTGCGTTAACACGTGCGAAAGAGCAATTATATTTAATTGGAACGGTAGATGATGAGCACGCCCTTGAGAAGCTAACAGCATGGTCGGTGTCAGACAATCGACTTGGCACGATTGAGCGATTTACAGCAAGTAACGCATTCCAATTAATTTATAGCGTGTTAAGTAAACATACTGCCACGCATTTAGTTGCACAACAGCAGTTTGCGGAACGTATCGAGGACTTGCCGAACTATTTGAAACCAACTGTCTTAGTCCAACAAGTAGACGCACAAGATATCCTACCACTTGAAGATGAGACGCAAGAACAAGCAACGCCGTCATTGACCATGTTACAAGAACGCCTTGAAACTGCGCCATTGGATACATCCACTGCGACACAAATTAAAGAACGTTTGTTATTCGACTATCCGCATAAGACTGCGGTTACCCAAGCATCTAAACAATCGGTATCAGAATTGAAACGTCAAATGGAAATGGAACAAGCAGATACGAACTATGAGCGCGTGCGTCAATATCGCTTAGGTGCTATAACGTATAACCGTCCACTCTTTATGCAAGAACAAAAACGTACGGCTGCAGAAGTGGGGACATTGATGCATACAGTTATGCAACATTTACCATTTAAAACAGAACGCCTAACAGAGCGGGAACTATATGCTTATATTGATCAATTGGTGGACCGTGCTATTATCGATGCCGAGGCGATTCAAGATATTAATGTAGAAGAAGTGCAGCGTTTCGTACAAAGCGACTTGTACTTACGTATTGCACAAAGTGATGCCGTGTATCGTGAGTTGCCGTTTATCGTGAATCAAAATGATGTCGAACCAACGGAAAAAGACGATGCGATTATTCAAGGGATGATTGACCTGGTGTTTGAAGAAAATGGTGCGTATTATTTCGTGGACTATAAAACAGATGTATTTGTACGACGCAGAGGCATGACAGACGAAGCGCTTGCGGAACAGTTAAAAGAGAAATATCGTATTCAAATGCAATATTATCAAAAGGCATTAGAAGTGATATTAAAACAAAAAGTGTCAGGCTCATTATATTTCTTTAAATTTGGTGAGATTACGATTTAATCCGGATAATGACAAAAATTTGTGATTTATCTAAAATTTTCGTTATAATGACAATAAGATATACGTTAGGAGCTGATAGTGGATGAAATTTTTATCATTCAAACACAATGATGAAACATCATACGGTGTTAAAGTAAAGCGTGAAGAAGCGGCATGGGATTTAAGAAAAGTATTCGCTGACTTTGGCGAAGCAGAATTCCAACCGAAGACGTTATTAGAAGGATTGCAACACAATCAAACTTTAGAATTCCAAGAACAAGTTCGTAAAGCTGTAGTAGCAGCAGAAGAAAGTGGTCGTGCAGACGAATACAAAGTGAAGTATGCGGACATTGAGTTCTTACCGCCTGTGACACCACCGAACAATGTGATCGCGTTCGGTCGTAACTATAAAGCACATGCTGAAGAGTTAGATCACAGTGTAGAGCGTTTATATGTTTTCACAAAAGCGGCATCATCATTAACAGGTGATGAAGCGACAATTCCAAACCATAAAGACATCACAGACGCATTGGACTATGAAGGTGAGTTAGGTGTTGTTATTGGTAAATCAGGTGAGAAAATACCAAAAGGCTTAGCATTAGACTATGTTTACGGTTATACAATCATCAATGATATTACAGACCGTACAGCACAAAAAGCACATGACCAAGCATTCTTATCAAAAAGCTTAACAGGTGGCTGCCCAATGGGTCCTTATATCGTAACGAAAGATGAGTTGCCAACACCTGAGAATGTAAACATCGTGACAAAAGTTAACAATGAAATTCGTCAAGATGGTAATACATCACAAATGATTTTAAAAATCGATGAACTGATTGAAGAAATTTCAAAATATGTTGCATTGCACCCAGGTGACATTATTGCGACAGGTACACCAGCAGGCGTTGGTGCAGGTATGAACCCACCGAAGTTCTTACAACCTGGCGATGAAGTGAAAGTCACAATCGATAATATCGGTACATTAACAACATTTATTGAGAAATAGGGAGTGGGACAGGAATCTCATTTAACAAAAAAGATTCCGTTGTCCCACCCCGGCAAGGCTGAGTAGGTGTGAAAAAAGCTTGTAAAAGCGTATTTTCACGCCAGTCAGCTACTGCCATTTACATAAATACGCATACTTAAATTGAATGTTTCTATTAATGTCCGAACCTCTTCTTATTTTTGTCTAAATTTGCAAGCATTCCGATGCGTTGCGCAAATGGGATATGTTATGATATGTAGGGCAATTTATAATAGGAGGATATTTTATATGGTATTGATTAACTTACACATTATTAGTTTTATTGTGCTATTGATATTGTTCTTTGCGACATATGAAAACTTTTCAAATAAACAAGGGCCAACACAATTATTTAAACCATTACACATGACATTACGTTTGTTCATGCTGTTCGTGTTGGTTACTGGTTTCTGGCTCATCGCAAAAGCTTTTACAAGTGCAGATGCCAGCCATATGTTATTGACATTAAAAATGGTCGGTGGTCTCAGTATCATCGGTTTAATGGAAGTAACGATTGCACGTAAAAAGAAACAAGCATCAAGTCGAAAATTGTTTGTTTGGACATGGATTATTGTGATTATTACAGCGGTTCTAGGTACAATTCTACCTTGGGGACCAATCACAGCGTTATTCCATTAATGATAAAAGCGTCAAGGTTAGGTGACCGATTAGCGGTTCCCAATCTCGACGCTTTTTATTTTGGTTCTATGGACGGGCTTTATAACCCAACATATTAATTAAATCTTTTGGATGACTGTATGGCGGTGCGTATGCAACTTCAAAAGCAGTTAGGTCGTCAATCGTTGCACGATGCATCATTGCCATGGATAACACATCGATACGTTTATCAACACCTGATTGACCAACAGCTGCTGCACGTAAAAGACGTCTCGTTTGCTTGTCGTAGTATGCGCGCAAGTGAACGGATGTATTGTTCGGATAATAACCCGCATGTGTACCATTTTCCACTTCCACCATCGCGTAATCAAAGTTTTCTAGGTCTGTAAGTGCGACGCCGGTACTTGCAAGTGTATAGTCGAAAAACTTAACAATATTTGCACCAACAAAGCCTTCAAATACAACATCTGGATTGCCGGCGATTTGTTCAGCAACGACACTTGCACCACGATGTGCACCCCAAGCAAGCGGAACGTGGGCTGGTAAGTCGACATGGCGATAATGATTTGTCGCGATGTCACCAACCGCATAGACGTTCGGAATGTTCGTTTGAAAACGTTCATTGACTGGAATATAGCCTTTATCATCCATTGTAATACCCGATGATTGTAGGAACTCCGAGTTGGGTTGCACACCAACACCGGAGATGATCATATCGTAATCTTCAACAGTTCCTGATTTAAAAGTAACCGTATGCCCATCAATGGCAGTGACTTCCTCATTCAAACGATAAGGAATATTACGTGCATCAAGTTCAGACAAAATAGCTTTATTCATATCTTGATCCATCAACTTGTTAATCGCTTCTGAACGATGAACGAGCGTTGGAGATAAGCCACGTTCATACATATTTTCTAATAGTTCTAAGCTGACATAACCTGCACCAATCAGTAAAACGCGCTGAACATTATGTGTTGTGATGTAGTTTTCAATCGCATCCGTATCTTCCATATTACGCAGTGTAAAGAGGTGTGGTACATCGAAGTTAAGACGTCGTGCACGTGCGCCAGGGCTTAGGACTAAAATATCATAGTGATCTTCAATGATAGTATCGGTTGTGTGATCTTTAACTTTAACAATTTGTTGTTCTGTATCGACTGCGATGACTTCATGTTGTAACTTCACCGTGATGTTTTTCTTATCTTTAAATTTCTCAGGTGTCATTGGCAATAATTGCTCACGTGAAGCTACGACATTGCCAAGATAGTAAGGTAAACCACAGTTCGCAAAGCTCATATGGCGGTCTTTTTCATAAACGGTAATATCACTTTCTGGGTCGAGTCGGCGAATCTGGCTCGCACTTGTTGCGCCACCTGCAACTGCTCCGACAACAATAATTTTCTGTTTCGTCATGTTACATCCTCCTTAAAAGTGTATGTTATTTAGGAATGTTTAATTTGAAGAAGTCGTTCAAGTAGACACCAATACCATCTTCATTGTTCGATAACGTCGTGTCATTGGCGATATATTTCAAGTCGTAAATTGCATTGCCCATTGCGACACCATGTTTTGCGTATTTAATCATTTCAAGGTCGTTATCTTCGTCACCAAAGGCAATAATTTCATTGCGTTCAATACCGAGATGTTTGCGAACGATGTCAATGCCGACTGCTTTACTAATACCACGTTTGACAATTTCAATCACTGGGAAAGGTGCACCCCAGCGTCGATGTTCAATATTTTCAGCATAGAAGCGAGTTAACACTTGTTTGACACGCGGAATCATTGTTTCTTCCGCCTCAACCAATAGGCTTGTCGGATCTTCATGTAACAAGGTTTCAAGGTCGCCCACTTTAATATTAGGATTCCCCATACTAAAGCCATCGAACAAACGATTGTCTGGACGGTCAATATATACTTGGTCGCCGACTTCCGCTATCATATTTTGAATATCCATTTTCTTCAATGTTTCAATAATACTCATCGCTATCCCTTCATCTAAACGCTCATGATAGATAGGGAAGTTTGTATCTTTTGGATGATGAATGTATGCGCCGTTGAAATTAACGATAGGTGTGTCCATGTCTAGTTGATCGTAATACAACTTACTCGCACGATACGGACGTCCTGTCGCAATCATTAAAGCATGTTCTTGTGCTTGTAATGCTTTAAGGACACGAAATGTATAGTCAGAGATTTCTTTATTGTCGTTTAATAATGTTCCATCTAAATCTAAACAAATTAAATGTTTTTTCATGTTATTCTCCTAAATTCTAATGTTCAGTGTAACAATATCATAGCATTTTATTGTGGAAATGTAATGATTTTGATATATTGATAGTAGTTATATAAAAAGAGGTGAAAAGGCATGGAAGAAGCATTAAAAGATAGCATTCTAGGTGCATTAGAGAACGTTATCGACCCTGAGCTTGGGATCGATATTGTCAATCTTGGCCTTGTTTATAAAGTTGACTTGAACGATGATGGATTATGTACTGTTGAGATGACATTAACATCTATCGGTTGCCCACTAGGACCACAAATCGTGGATCAAGTTAAAACAGCATTAGGTGAGCTACCTGAAATTAAAGAAACAGAAGTGAACATCGTATGGAATCCACCATGGAATAAAGATATGATGTCACGTTACGCGAAAATCGCATTGGGCGTAAGCTAAGCGCGCCACATATGAAATATGGATAGGCGATATAAAGGACTGAACTTGGAGAAAAAGTTTCAGTCCTTTTTTATAAGCGCATACGTTGTGATATTGCTAAAGTTGACGAATACAGTTAAAATTTATGTTGATAAAACTATGAAAAGAGAATGATAAGCATGTGGAATTTTACGAAACAACCGCATCAGCAATTGGAAACGCGTTATATGCCAGGGCTTGATGGCTTGCGTGCGATTGCGGTGCTGGCAGTTATTATTTATCACTTTAATCCACAATGGTTACCAGGTGGATTTTTAGGTGTGGATACTTTTTTTGTCATCTCAGGTTATCTCATCACAAGTTTATTATTAACAGAATATCATAACACGCAGCGTATTGATTTGGTGTCGTTCTGGATAAGACGTTTGAAACGATTACTGCCTGCAGTGATTTTTCTTATTATGGGCGTCTTAATATTAACGCTTATCATGGCACCTACAGAAATTAAATCTGTGCGTAGTGACGCATTCGCTGCTTTATTATACGTCAGCAACTGGTGGTATATTTTGCAAGGTGTTGACTATTTTGCACAGTTTGAAGTGGCCCCACTTAAACATCTATGGTCACTTGCGATTGAAGAACAATTTTATCTATTCTTTCCTATTATATTGTTCGGTTTGTTGTATTTTATCAAACGTGTAAAACCCATTTTATATACCATGTTCTTTTTGATTGTCGTTTCCATCGTTACAATGGGCGTGCTTTACGAACCACAAGGAAATGTTGCGCGTGTTTACTTTGGAACTGATACACGTTTACAAACGATGCTACTTGGCGTGGTACTTGCATTTGTATGGCCGGCATTTAAGTTGCGTGCACAAACAGCATTACAATCACGCGCTATTATTGATGGTATCGGGGGCATTGCGCTCGTTGGCTTATTGATTTGTTTCCGATATGTGAATGAATCGCAAAACGCGTTATACTATGGTGGTTTTGGCTTGATTAGTATACTGACACTGGTCATTATCGCAAGTGCAGTCTTGCCTAACGGTGGGCTTGCCAAACTGCTAGGAAATCCATTGTTTTTGTATATTGGTTCGCGCTCATACAGCTTATATTTATGGCATTATCCAATCATTGTATTGATTCATCATCATTTTGTACAAGGTCAAATTCCAACATACGTTTATGTTGTGGAAGGTGTCTTGATGGTGCTGATGGCAGAGTTTTCATACCGCTTTATCGAAACGCCATTCCGTCGCCACGGTTTCCAAATATTTGATTTCCGACACTTGAAACAATGGGGCTCGTTGAACGTCAAACGTGCATGGCTTGTTATTGTGTTATTGTTGCCTTCCGTGTTAATCTTGTCAGGCGTATTTAACGGCTTGTCGAAGGAAAAAACGCATACGACAGCAATCAATACAGATGACATTGATAAATACGTCACGGTTCCTGCACCACTCGGCCCGATGAAAATAGATGGTTTTGAAGTGAAAGGTCAAACATCACCGTATGCGCACTGGAAACCATTGTTAATCGGGGACTCTGTAATGGTCGACATTGGTGATACGTTTAAAGAACAAGTGCCGAATGCGAGTATTAACGGTTTGATTGGACGTCAACTTGTTCAGGCGATTCCATTGGTACGAGAAAACTACCCGGACTATAAAGATAAAGATGATGTTGTCGTATTAGAACTTGGAACGAATGGGGACTTTACAGAAGAGCAATTGGATACATTACTTGATCTTTTTGGAAAAGCGCAAGTTTATTTAGTGAATACAAGCGTACCGCGCGACTACCAACCACATGTGAATGAACTATTTAAGAAAGCGGCACAAGAGCGAGGGAACGTGCATCTTGTCGATTGGCATGCGCGATCACAAGGGCATACGGAATACTTCGCGCCCGACGGCATTCATTTAGAAGCAGATGGGGTCAACGCACTGATTGACGAAATGATCAAGACGATGAAACAAAATATAAAATAAGCGCAAAAATAGGATAGCGAAACAGATGAAAAAATTCATTTGTTGCTATCCTTTTTTATTGATTTTATGACATAGTGGCGTTATAATTTAATTAAGGTCAAAGAAAGTCAAAGTCAAATAAGACCTATTTTGAAAATAAAGGAGTGACGCATTTTGGATATTAATCAAATGACGCATTCTATACAAAATGCTTTACAGAAAGCAATAGAAGCTACACAAACATATAAATTAACAAACATTGAAGTAGAAGCCGTGTTAAAAGCGGTCCTTGAAACACCTGATAGTTTATTTAAGACAATCTTAGAACGTGCAGAAGTTGATACAGATGCATTGGCAAAAGCGTATGATCAAAAAATGACACAGTACCCAAAAGTGTCAGGCGATAACGTACAATATGGACAATATTTAGCACCAAAAACGAACACATTATTTAACAAAGCTGAAGAATATATGAAGGCATATGATGACCAGTTTATCTCAATGGAACACATCTTACGTGCAGCTATGGAAGTTGACGATACAACGGCATCATTCGTGAAATATAAAGAACAAGTGATTGAAGAAATTATTAAAAAAGTCAGAGGGGGAAACCATGTGACAACACAAAATCCTGAAGTAAACTATGAAGCATTATCTAAATACGGTCGAGATTTAGTAGAAGAAGTCCGTAAAGGCAATATGGATCCAGTTATCGGACGTGACGAAGAGATTCGTAACACAATTCGCATTTTAAGTCGTAAAACGAAAAACAACCCAGTACTAATCGGTGAACCCGGCGTTGGTAAAACAGCCATTGTTGAAGGCTTGGCACAACGTATCGTGAAAAAAGACGTCCCAGATTCATTACTCGACAAAACTGTATTTGAGCTTGATTTGAGTGCCTTAGTAGCCGGTGCAAAATATCGCGGTGAATTTGAAGAACGTCTTAAAGCCGTATTAAAAGAAGTCAAAGATTCTAACGGTCGCATTTTATTATTTATTGATGAAATTCATATGCTCGTTGGTGCAGGTAAAACAGACGGCGCCATGGACGCAGGTAACATGTTGAAACCGATGTTAGCACGTGGTGAATTACACTGCATCGGTGCGACAACGTTGAACGAATACCGTGAATATATCGAAAAAGACTCTGCATTAGAACGTCGTTTCCAAAAAGTTAATGTTAAAGAACCAAACATTGATGATACCATTTCAATATTACGTGGTTTGAAAGAACGTTACGAAGTGCACCACGGCGTACGCATTCAAGACCGTGCATTAGTGGCAGCTGCAGAACTATCAGATCGTTATATTACAGATCGTTTCTTACCAGACAAAGCGATTGACCTTGTCGACCAAGCGTCAGCAACGATTCGCACTGAAATGGGCTCAAATCCAACAGAATTAGACCAAGCAAATCGCCGCGTGATGCAATTAGAAATTGAAGAGAATGCATTGAAGAAAGAATCTGACGAAGCAAGTCGCGTACGTTTGCAAGAATTACAAGAAGAACTTGCCGAAGAAAAAGAAAAACAAGCGCAGTTACAAGCACGTGTAGAACAAGAAAAAGAAAAAATTGCTAAAGTTCAAGAAAAACGTGCAGAATTAGATGAAAGTCGAAAAGCATTGGAAGATGCGGAAAACAACTACGACCTTGAAACAGCAGCTGTCTTACAACACGGTAAAATTCCACAACTTGAAAAAGAATTGAAAGAATTAGAAGCGGCTTTTCAAGAAACACAAGGTGAAGACGGTGACCGCATTATCCGTGAAGTCGTCACAGATGAAGAAATTGGCGAGATTGTAAGTCAATGGACAGGTATTCCAGTATCTAAACTTGTTGAAACAGAAAGAGAAAAATTATTGAACTTGTCTGATATTCTACATCAACGTGTTGTTGGCCAAGACCGTGCCGTTGATCTCGTATCAGACGCCGTTGTCCGTGCGAGAGCGGGCATTAAAGATCCTAACCGCCCAATCGGTTCATTCTTATTCTTAGGACCAACGGGTGTGGGTAAAACAGAACTTGCCAAATCATTGGCGTCTACACTATTCGATTCTGAAAAACATATGATTCGCATCGACATGAGTGAGTACATGGAAAAACATGCCGTATCAAGATTGATTGGTGCCCCTCCAGGCTATGTAGGTCACGATGAAGGCGGTCAATTAACTGAGGCAGTAAGACGTAATCCTTACTCAGTTATCTTGTTAGATGAAGTTGAGAAAGCACACACAGATGTTTTCAACGTCTTATTACAAATCTTAGACGAAGGACGTTTAACAGATTCTAAAGGACGCAGTGTTGACTTTAAAAATACCATTATCATTATGACAAGTAATATCGGTTCACAAATCTTATTAGAAAATGTAAAAAATGAAGGTGTAATTACTGAAGAAACGGAAAAAGCAGTGATGCAAAGCTTGAATGCATACTTCAAACCTGAAATATTGAACCGTATGGATGATATCGTATTATTCCGTCCGCTTTCAGTTGATGATATGCAAATGATTGTCGATAAAATTTTAACAAACTTGAATATGCGTCTCATGGATCAACGCATTACTTTAGACTTAACAGACGAAGCGAAAAAATGGATGGGCGAAACAGCCTACGAACCAGAATACGGTGCACGTCCATTGAAACGATTTGTACAACGTCATGTTGAAACACCATTAGCACGTCTAATGATTAAAGATAACTTACCAGAAGGCACACACGTACATGGTTACCTTGAAGACAGTGCCATTCATTTTGACATAGATAAACCAACAGAAACAGAATAATAGCAATACAAGGCGTATGCGTTCAACGTATGCGTCTTTTTTATGGCAGAAAATCAACAAAAAAAGAAATAATTGAAAAAATTATAATTAAATAATATTGGAATAACTTGACACATTAAATATTACTAAAATATAATCCAAATCAAGAAAGCGCTTTCTAAGTTTAGGTTTACAAAAACTAACTTTGGAGGAAAAGTATTATGAAGAAGCATGTTATTGCAGCATCAGCAGTAGCAATTGGTCTTTCAGGTTTAACGATTGGTGGTATCGCAAATGCAGACGTGACAAGCATCAATGGTGGTTCAGAGAATGTGGACAACTATAATGGTTTAGTACGATCAGAAGTTTTAGATCAACCGAGTACACAAGATGGTACAGCGCTTAGAAAGATTACACAAGGCAAAAAAGCAGGTGGGTACTGGATAAGAGGTACTAAAGGTGGATATACCATTTCTAGCTATAAGCATTATACAAAATCTGCTCAGGCGTATTTAGTAAATGGCAGAGGCAACGTTGTAAGTGGGGGCTGGAAAAAGCCAGGCGTATTTTCTACAGCTAAAATTAAAGGGAAAGCTACAGCCCATTACACTCACTCATAAAAAATAAACTTTAAAAAGGGGTTTTTTAGATGAAAAAGAATTTTATTTTAGCTTCAGTGTTAACAATTGGACTTTCAGGATTAACAGTTGGCGGCATCGCAAATGCAGATGTGACAAGCATAAACGGTGGCTCAGAGAACGTGGACAATTATAATGGATTAGTACGCTCAGAAATTCCTGATCAAAATACTGCAACAGATAGTACAGCGTTAAGAAAGGTTACTACGAGTCCGAAAGCAGGTGGGTACTGGATAAGAGGTATTAGAGGGTCTATAGTAATTTCTCACTATAAACATTATAAAAAAATGGGTAAAGGTACAGCAATTAACGGCAAAGGTTATGTAGGTAGTGGTGGCTGGAAAAAGGCGGGCGTTTTTTCAAAAGGCTCTGTCGAAAAAACATTTAGTAACAATAAGACTTATTATGATCACAAATAATTAAACTTGATATTTACGTAAAAGTATTTCAATTTTATACGCAAGATAGAGATATAACGCTTGTTAGAATTACGAACTAAATAAGAACATTATTGCTTTTATTGGGTTTAGATAGCGCTATATCTCTATATTCTTTGTTTTGTGTACACTTTGAAAGGATAAAGATTTTTCATCTTTATGAGGTATGGAATATGAAAAAAATTATTTTAGCCCTAGCACTCATTGTTACTCTTATATTAAGCGTATTGTTAATTGATACAGTTAAATCATTTTC
>NZ_PPRF01000027.1 GCF_002902145.1 Staphylococcus rostri
TCCTACGTTCTACTAAAGAAAAATATCTACATGATTTGGAGTCGATTGTTCTAATAAGAAGAAATGAAGTGAGTTAAAAGCATAGTTTAATTTCCACACATTTTTTTCACTATTTTGATAGATGACGATGTCCGTCTTTCATTAAATAAATGTTTAATACCACTTATAAATACATAATATTCAGAAAATAAATGTGGTAAAATAGATTTAATCTGATGTTGAAATTAAAGGGGATTTCATATGTCGTATCAATCGGTTATAAAAGATAAGAGGTTTTTAGTATATTTTTTAGGTGTTAGCATTTCTAATTTTGGGAATGCTTTAACTTTATTCGTTTTTCCATTAATGGTCTTACAAATTACACATTCCCCATTCCAATTAGGGGTTGTTGCAGCACTAGGGTATTTACCATACGCACTTTTAGGTTTACCTGCAGGGGCATTAATTGATAGGTTCAATAAAAAACGTGTAATGCAATATGCCGATTTCGCACGATTTGTTGCCTATCTTTCAATTCCTATTGTAGATTATTTCTTTGGATTGAATATTTATTACATTTACATAGTTGTTATTATTTCTGGAATTGCGCTAGTTTTTCATAGCATTTCAGAAATATCTATAATTCCTAAAATTGTACAAAAAGATCAACTAACAGAAGCAAATAGTTATATTTATGCGACTCAGAATATTGCTGAATTTATTGGCCCAATTGTGGGAGGGATACTCTATGCTTCGGTAGGGTATGCCTTACTACTAATGATTGATGCAGTGACGTTTTTAATTTCTATTATGAGTTTGTGTTTAATCACAATCAATTATATTTCTAAAGCAGCTGATTTATGTTTATCCGATATATACTCAGATATTAAAGTTGGTATTAAAAATATTCTTTATTTACCTCTAATAAAAGATATGTTAGTAATTCTTGTAGCATCTAATCTAATTATAAGTCCGTACTATATTTATGTTGTTGTATTTGTACAAGATGTTTTAGCTGGTAATAGTACTAGCTTGGGAATGGTTTTTGGAGTGGCTTCGCTTGGTGCATTATTTGGATCTATAGTTACTAATTATTTACGGTTAAAATTACCGTGGGGAAAATTAATTTTTATAACTTTAATTATAGACGCAATGTTTAGATTTATATTACCTTTCTCGCTAACTATTTATTTATTCGCAATATTTTTAGCAGTTACATATTCTACGCAAGCGATACTTAATATAGCGATTATCACAATGCGACAAGAGTTAACACCTGAGGTATATTTAGGAAGAGTAAATAGTGTGTTTAAAACTGCTGTATTTGCTGCTAGACCGGTTGGCTTATTTTTAGGCGGTATTATACTTGAAAGCTATAATTCTTTTTGGTCATTATTTTTTAGTGCTATACTCTGTATAATACTCTGTATTTTTGCAGCCTTAAGAAGGATTGTTAGTAAAGAATAATTAAAGGGCTAAGGAGGTATTCCAATGAAGTATAGGCTTATGAGTATACCCATACTTCTCACTTTAGCATACGTTTATGTTTTTAGGATTGTGCCATGGTTATACCGTGTCAATATAGGGGTAAGTGTAATAGTGATTATAACTTTCTTTGGAACTATATCCGCGATTCAGATGCTTGCAAAGAAAATGGATAATAAGCACAAAAACAAATGACGCAATGGCACCTTACATATTCAAGGGCGCTATTGCGTCATTTTACGTGTATCATTATTTTCGATTGTAGCGTTCGTTTACGAGTTTCAATGCTTTATCACGGTTTTTAAAGTCTTTTTTCGTGATATTATCAACCACGTCAATGCCATGTTTGGCGATGAGTTTAGCTGCGGCGACATCAATTTTAGGGCCTGCACCTTTTAATATTGTCGTGTTGTATTGCTTTGATAGGGCATCCATATGTTTGACAAAAGCGTAACGTGAAATAATACTTGCGGCAGCGATTGCGAGTGATTTCGATTCGCCTTTCGTTTCATAGCACGTCTTGTTTTTCAAAGGAACGTCGCCCAACGCATAACGCTCATATGTCGGTCTCGGTGTAAATTGATCAATAACGATATAGTCTAGCGTGTCGGCATCAATTTTTTGTAAGACGTTTTTAATACATTCATTATGTAACACGGCCTTCATTTTAACTTGTGACCAGTTTAATGCTTTACGTTCGTTGTATTTAGGGTTATCCAACACGAGTAGTGAGTGGGGAAGAAATGTTACGAGTTGTTCTGCCAATTCTACAATTTTTGTATCTGTTATTTTTTTAGAATCATCAACGCCTAATGTTTTTAAGACGGCGATGTTTTCTTTTGAGACATAACAGGCACAGACGGTAAGTGGACCAAAGTAGTCACCACTGCCTGCTTCATCACTACCAATACAGTTGAAGTTATTATATTTAATTGTTGTGCTTTGTGATTGCTTACTTGTGGACTTAGTTGAAGATGCTGATGTACTTCTGCCAATTAATTGCTCTGCCACTTTGTCATTATTAGCACCTTGAAACATACCTTTTCCTGAGTTATATATACTGATGGTTACACCTTGGTATTTGGAACGGAATATCATGCCGGGGGGTAATTTGCCGCGATCGGCTTTAAGCGTTCCTCGTAATAAAAGTATTTCTTCTTTTGACAACTCTAGTACAAGATTTGACATTATTTTCACCGCTTTCTAGTTGTATCCTTACAAATATTAACATATATTAGGAAAATAATTGAATAGGGACAGGAATCATACACAAAATAAATGAAGTCGTGTATAATGTACCATGATATACAAATTTATTGACAATAGGCTAGGTGAATGTAGATGGGTGAGTTCAAAAACCGAATCAATGTAACAATAAATGATCAGCACTATACGATTGTTGGCGAAGATGATCCAGAACACATTCGCTATGTTGCAGATCTCGTGGATACTAAAATACGAGAGCTAGGTAGTCGCAATGCAGGACTAGACTCAGTGCGTAAATCTGTCTTAACAGCTGTGAATGTCATGCATGAATTAGTGTTGTTGGAAGAGGAAAATGCACGCCTAAGAGAAGAAATTCAGCGCTTAAAACATCGAGGCAACTAGTATGTTTGTGTTGGCAGCCGGTGTCGTCGTATTGGTATTTATGATGGTTGGTTTTCATCGCGGATTCGTTACAAGCGTGTTACATCTTGGTAGCACGCTATTTGGCTTGGGGATCGCAAAGCAATTTTACCAGCCATTTAGTGATTACTTACGCTTGTTTTTACCATTTCCGAAGACACTTGCGTACGATGCACATTACGTGTTATCGCTCAGTCAACCAGAGTTGCGCTTTGATCGCATATGCGGTTTTATTTTTTTAGTGCTTATCGTCAAAACAATGATGTACATGGTATTAAACAGTTTAGCATCAGTATTTAATACAAGACGTCGTGGTATAACAACACGTCTATTAGGTGCCTGTGTCAGTATCATCTCCGCAATTGTTGTGCTTCATTTGGCGAGCTATGTATGTGTCTTAATACCTGACGCACAGATGCAAACGCATATTGCACAGTCACATATTGGGCAATGGTTCGTCCTAAAAGTGCCATTGCTATCAGAGATGACATTGAATTTATAAACAAACAATCAAAGTCAGGTTGTATAAAATAATAAGATAAGACAAATACAGATGACATTAAACAATCAGTATTGTCGGGGTGGGACAATGAAATCTTAATATAAAAGGTTTCTGTCCCACTCACTTTTTTAATGAGGTGGATACGGTGATAACAAAGAAAGATATTATACGTTTATTAGAAGAAATCGCAACATATATGGAATTAAAAGGGGAAAACGCATTTAAAATTTCTGCATATCGTAAAGCGGCACAAAGTCTCGAAACGGATGATCGTACGCTAGATGAAATTGAAGATGTGACAACACTTAAAAATATTGGTAAAGGTGTTGGTGAAGTCATCAATACGTATATTGCGACACAAGAAGCGCCGGTATTAGAAGCATTAAAAGCAGAAGTGCCAAGTGGTCTTATACCATTATTAAAAATACCTGGGCTGGGCAGTAAGCGTATTGCACGATTGTATAAAGAATTAGACATTACAGATAAAGCATCATTCCAAGCGGCGTGTGAAGCGGGTAAAGTGTCAGAACTTAGTGGTTTCGGTAAAAAGACGGAAGAAAAATATTTAGCAGCAGTTAAAGAATTAGGGGCTAAAAAAGATCGCTATCCAATTGATCAAATGATTGGTTTAAATAAAGTTATTAGTGAATATTTAGCACAAATTCCTGAAATTATGCGCTATGAAGTGGCAGGCAGTTTCCGTCGTATGAAAGAAATGAGTAAAGACCTAGACTATATTATCAGCACAGAATCACCTTTAAAAGTTCAAGAACAACTTCTAGAAATACCGCAATTAGTTGAAAAAGTGGCAGTAGGTGAAACAAAAGTCTCATTAACATTGTCATATGATGATGAAACAATTGGTGTTGACTTCCGCATGATTGAACCCGCTGCGTTTTATCACACATTACAACATTTCACTGGTTCAAAAGACCACAATATTCGTATTCGTCAACTTGCGAAAGAGAAAGGCGAAAAAGTCAGTGAATATGGTATCGAACAACCAGATGGCTCACTACTACAACTTGAAAGTGAGGAAGCGATTTACAAGCATTTTAATACACCATGGATTGCGCCGAGTATGCGTGAAGATGGGTCAGAATTTGATAAAGACTTATCAGATATTATTACATTAGAAGATATGCGTGGCGATATTCATATGCATACAACAGCGAGTGATGGTGCGTTTAGTCTGCGTGAAATGGTGGAGGCAAATATCGCCAAAGGGTATGACTATATGTGTATTACCGATCATTCTCAAAGTTTACGTGTCGCAAATGGCTTGTCTGTTGATCGTCTGTTAAAACAACGTGATGAAATCCATGCTTTGAATGCAGAATATGATGAAATTGATATTTATTCAGGGATTGAAATGGATATTTTACCAGATGGCACTTTAGACTATGACGATGAAGTGCTCGCACAATTAGACTATGTAATTGCGGCGATTCATCAAAGTTTCAACCAAAGTGAAGCGGAAATTATGAAACGTCTAGAAACAGCTTCTCGTAATCCATATGTTCGACATATTGCGCACCCAACAGGTAGAATTATCGGTAAGCGTAAAGGGTATGAACCGAATATGGAACAATTAATCGCATTGTGTCGTGAAACAGGTACAGTTTTAGAAATTAATGCCAATCCGAAACGACTCGATTTGAGTGTAGATGTGCTACGTCAAAATCCGGATTTAATGGTAACGATTAATACCGATGCCCATCATGTAGATCATCTAGACTTAATGAAGTATGGTGTCGCAACGGCACAAAAAGGATGGGTAAAACGACAACACGTCTTAAATGCGATGTCGCGTGATGCATTTAAAACATTTATTACGCAACCGAAGCAGGGTAAATAGAGATTGAGGGGTTTTTATGAAAACAAAAACTTTAGAAATATTAGAGTTTGATAAGGTCAAAGACAGCATTGAACAAGAAGTAATCAGTGACTTAGGGCGTGCGAAAGTCCAAGCGCTCACGCCGGCGACAGATTATGAGACAGTGACGTTTCAAATGGACGAAATGGATGAAATCGCCAAAGTATACAACCAATATCGTATGCCAAGCTTGAGTGGGCTGTCAGCTGTTAGCACATACATTAAACGTGCGCAAATAGGCGGAACGTTGAACGTCCAAGAATTAAATGCGATTAAGCGTTTAATTCAAGTACAAAATCAATTTAAGACGTTTTACAACCAAATTGTTGAAGAGGAAGAAGCGTTGCATTATGAGATTTTAGATGGACAAATGCAACGCTTGCCGGTTCTAACACCACTGTATCAGTCGATTCATCTAACATGTGACACGCATGACCTATTCGATTCAGCGAGTACAGAATTACAAGCGATTCGCAGTCGCATTTCTAAGACGAATCAACGTGTCAAAGCACAGTTAGATCGTATTGTAAAATCGACGGGCAACCAAAAGAAACTTTCTGATACCTTAGTAACGGTACGTAATGAACGCCACGTTATTCCTGTAAAAGCCGAGTATCGTCAAGATTTTAATGGTATCGTGCATGACCAATCAGCCTCTGGTCAAACGCTTTATATCGAACCGTCTGCTGTCGTGGAATTGAACAACCAAGTGAGTCGTTTAAGAAGTGAAGAAGCAACAGAGGTCAATCGTATTTTAATGGCATTAACAGCGGAAGTGGCGGCAGAAGCGGAAGGCTGTCTTGTTGCTGAAGAAATTATGGGACATTTAGATTTCTTAATTGCTAAAGCGCGTTATGCCGCAAAGATAAAAGGGACAAAGCCGGCATTTTCAGAAACACGTAAAGTCTATTTACCAAAGGCGTTTCATCCGCTATTGGATAGAGAAACGGTTGTGGCGAATACAATTGAGTTTGAAGACAATATTCAAACGGTGATTATTACCGGGCCGAATACGGGTGGTAAAACAGTGACACTGAAAACACTCGGACTGATTATTGTCATGGCACAATCAGGGCTGTTAATTCCTACATTAGATGGCAGTCAACTTAGTGTGTTTGACAATGTGTTCTGTGATATTGGTGACGAACAGTCGATTGAACAATCATTATCAACGTTCTCTTCACATATGAAAACAATTGTCGGCATTTTAGAAGAAGCCAATGCGAATAGCCTCATTTTATTCGATGAGTTAGGTGCTGGTACCGACCCAAGTGAAGGTGCTGCCTTAGCGATGAGTATTTTAGACCATGTGCAATCAATAGGCGCGTTAGTAATGGCAACCACACACTATCCTGAACTGAAAGCGTACAGCTATAATCGCGAAGGTGTGATGAACGCAAGTGTGGAATTCGACGTAGATACGCTGAGCCCAACCTACAAATTATTAATGGGTGTGCCCGGACGTTCGAATGCCTTTGATATTTCAAAACGCTTAGGACTTGGCTTGAAAATTATCAACCATGCTAAAACGATGATTGGCCAAGATGAACAAGAAATTAATGAGATGATTGCATCGTTAGAACATAATGCTAAACGTGTGGATGACCAACGAATTGAATTGGACCGTCTTGTGCGAGAAGCAGAAACGATTCATCGCGACTTAACGAAGCAATATGACAAGTATCAAAACTTTGAAGCGCGTTTAATGGAAGAAGCAAAAGAGAAAGCGAACCAACACGTGATAGCGGCGACACAAGAAGCGGATGATATTGTGAAGTCATTACGTCAAATGCGTGATCAAAAAGGTGCAGAAGTTAAAGAACACGAATTGATTGATAAGAAGAAACAACTTGAAAATCAATATGAAGCGAAGTCCATCAAACAAGACGTGAAGAAACAGCGTTGGGACGAAATTAAAGCTGGCGATGAAGTCAAAGTATTGTCATACGGTCAAAAAGGTGAAGTGTTAGAGCTACTTGACGATGATGAAGCGGTCGTTCAAATGGGTATTATTAAGATGAAGTTACCATTGAAAGACTTAGAAAAGAAAGAAAAAACGAAACAACAACCGAGCAAAATGGTTACACGTACGAACCGTTCTACTGTCAAAATGGAGTTGGATTTACGTGGTTACCGTTATGATGAAGCAATGGTTGCACTTGATCAATATTTGGATCAAGCAGTTCTCAGCAACTATGAAGATGTTTACATTATTCATGGTAAAGGAACAGGTGCCTTACAAAAAGGTGTACAACAACATTTGAAACGTCATAAGAGTGTGGCAGACTTCCGTGGTGGTATGCCGAGTGAAGGTGGATTTGGCGTTACAGTCGCGACTTTACGCTAATGAGCATTAAAAGTGAAAGGTATGAACCGATTTGTTATAATTTGTTCATCATTAAATATCGAGGAGGCTATAACTTATGGCTATTATTGAAGCAACAGATGCAAAATTTGATCAACAAATCAATGAAGGCGTTAAATTAGTAGATTTCTGGGCAACTTGGTGTGGACCTTGTAAAATGATTGCACCAGTATTGGAAGACTTAGCAGCAGATTACGAAGGTAAAGCAGACATCTTAAAATTAGATGTAGACCAAAACCAAGCAACAGCTGCAAAATTTGAAGTAATGAGTATCCCAACACTTATCGTGTTCAAAGATGGTGAACCAGTAGATAAAATTGTTGGTTTCCAACCTAAAGAAAACTTAGCACAAGTATTAGATAAACATTTATAAGATGTAAAGAGGCGTTGTGTGTGACGCTATAACATAGCACACGGCAGTACATCAAGAAAGCCTATTCGTAGTTCGTTGCGGGTAGGCTTTTCATACGCAGATTTTTAAATAAAAGCCGTCAAAAATTGATGAGAACGGGTATAGAAAAATTAAAATTGAGTTATTGAGTCTAGAGTCACGGAATGATTTTTTAGATTAATGAAATGCCTGACTCACTCCCCGAAAGTAGGTGATATTTTTTGGAAGATGTTAAAGCGAATATTAAGAAGAAGTTAAGTGTGTTGCCGATGGAGCCGGGATGTTACTTGATGCGAGATAGACAAAATCAAGTCATTTATGTAGGTAAAGCGAAACGACTGCGCAATCGTGTGCGTTCGTACTTTACAGGTTCGCATGATACGAAAACGACACGGCTTGTAAGTGAGATTGTTGATTTTGAATATATTGTTACATCAAGTGAAACGGAGTCGCTGTTACTCGAATTAAACTTAATTAAGAAGTATCAGCCACGCTACAATATTTTACTTAAGGATGGTAAGACGTATCCATTTATTAAGATTACGAAAGAGCGTCATCCGAAGCTTATTGTGACTCGCACGGTTCGTAAGGGAAGCGGTAAATATTTTGGACCGTATCCGAATGCATATTCCGCACATGAAACGAAGAAGTTACTTGATCGTATTTATCCGTTTCGTAAGTGTGATAAGATGCCAAATCGCTTGTGTTTGTACTATCATATTGGGCAATGTCTCGGTCCGTGCGTTTATAATGTAGAAAATGAAGAATATGAACGGATGTCTCGAGAGATTTCCGACTTTTTAAATGGCGAGGATAAAACGATTTTACGCCATTTAGAGACGCGTATGTTAGAAGCGAGTGAACAGATGGCATTTGAACAAGCAAAAGAATACCGAGACTTAATTCAGCATGTTCAAAACTTAACGAATAAGCAAAAAGTGATTTCAACCGATCAGACGGTACGAGATGTCTTTGGGTACAGTGTTGAAAAAGGTTGGATGTGTATTCAAGTGTTTTTCGTACGTCAAGGGAATTTGATTGAGCGAGAAGCGACGATGTTTCCGCTACAACAAACGCCTGAGGAAGAATTTTATACGTTTATCGGGCAATTTTATCAACTGAATCAGCACTTTTTACCGAAAGAAGTGCACGTTCCAAAAGGTTTAGACGTGGACATGATTCATTCTGTCGTGGATACTACGATATTAACGCCGCAACGTGGACAGAAGAAACAGCTGGTAGATTTGGCGAATAAAAATGCGAAAATCTCGCTTGAGAATAAGTTTGAACTCATTGCGCGAGACGAATCACGTACGATTAATGCGATTGAAGAGTTGGGCGATGCGATGGGCATTCAAACGCCGATACGTATTGAAGCGTTTGATAACTCGAATATTCAAGGTGTGGATCCCGTTTCAGCGATGGTCACATTTGTAGACGGAAAACCGGACAAAAAAGGCTACCGCAAATATAAAGTCAAAACGGTTGAAGGCCCTGATGACTACAAAACAATGCGAGAAGTAGTACGTCGTCGATATACGCGTGTATTAAATGAAGGTTTACCATTGCCAGACTTGATTATTGTCGATGGGGGTAAAGGGCATATGTCAGGTGTGATAGATGTGCTGGAAAATGAACTTGGACTTGATGTTCCTGTCGCAGGTTTGGCGAAAAATGATAAACACCAAACGGCAGAACTATTATATGGACATGATGCAGAAGTCATTCCACTTAAAAAGAATAGCCAAGCGTTTTATTTATTACATCGTATTCAAGATGAAGTCCATCGTTTTGCGATTACATTCCATCGTCAAACACGTCGTAAAACAGGATTACAATCTGTGCTAGATAATATAGAAGGAATTGGTCCGAAACGTAAAGCCAACTTATTAAGAACTTTTGGCTCAATTAAGAAAATGCGCGAGGCAACGGTTGAAGAACTACAAGCGACAGGACTCCCCAAACAGGCGGCTACCAATGTGTTTAATGCCTTACACGAGTCGTCATGATAAATTTGGTATGAGAATCATTCTCATACCCAAATTTGTCACATTTAGTGTTACAATAATAGTGAATTGATTTCTTTTTTTTACACGTTGATGCAAACGTTTTCTAAAGGCAAGGGCAATCGCCGAAAAAGAAGTCAAAAAATTAATAGTATCGCAGGGGGGACTTCCTTTGACACAATCAAAGAACCAATTCTACCTTAGACGTCTACACTCGTTACTCGGTGTTGTGCCATTAGGTGCTTTCTTATTAGTACATTTAATGGTTAACCACCAAGCAACTCAGGGGGTAGAGGCATTTAACAAAGCGGCAGGCTTTATGGACTCGTTACCGTTTTTGTACGCCTTAGAGATTATTATGATTTACATTCCAATCTTGTACCACGCGGTTTACGGTGTGCATATTGCATTCACAGCGAGCCACAACATTGGCCATTACTCATATATGCGTAACTGGATGTTCTTATTCCAACGTTTATCTGGATTATTAACGTTCATCTTCGTAATGGTGCATATGTGGCAAACACGTATCCAAAAATTAATGGGTCATGAAGTGAACTTCGATATGATTCATGATATCGTGACAAATCCACTTTGGTTGATTTTCTATATCGTGTGTATCGTAGCAGTTGTATTTCACTTTGCGAATGGCTTATGGTCATTCTTAGTGACTTGGGGTATCTTGCAGTCACCAAAGTCACAACGTATTTTTACATGGGTATCATTAGTGATTTTCTTAGTAGTATCATACATCGGTGTAAGTGCGATCTTAGCGTTCTTATAAACGGTTTAATCATTTCAGGGGAGTGACTATTTTATGGCAGAGAATAAAATTATTGTTGTCGGTGGTGGACTAGCAGGTCTCATGTCAACAATTAAAGCAGCAGAACAAGGTGTACACGTTGACTTGTTCTCAATCGTTCCAGTTAAACGCTCTCACTCAGTTTGTGCACAAGGCGGTATCAACGGGGCAGTCAACACAAAAGGTGAAGGCGATTCACCATGGATTCATTTTGATGATACGGTATATGGTGGCGACTTCTTAGCCGACCAACCACCTGTTCAAAAGATGACTGAAGCAGCACCTAAGATTATCCATTTGCTTGATCGCATGGGTGTTATGTTTAACAGAACGAGTGAAGGTTTATTAGATTTCCGTCGTTTCGGTGGAACACTTCATCACAGAACAGCATTTGCAGGTGCAACAACAGGGCAACAATTGTTGTACGCATTAGATGAGCAAGTGCGTAGTTTTGAAGTAGATGGACTTGTAACGAAGTATGAAGGCTGGGAATTCCTTGGTGTTGTTAAAGATGATGACAACGCAGCACGCGGGATTGTTGCCCAAAACATTACAACGTCTGAAATCAAGTCATTTGGTTCAGATGCGGTAATTATGGCAACAGGTGGTCCTGGTATCATCTTCGGTAAAACAACGAACTCAATGATCAACACAGGTTCAGCAGCATCTATCGTATACCAACAAGGTGTACAATATGCGAACGGTGAATTTATCCAAATCCACCCAACAGCAATTCCTGGTGATGACAAGTTACGTTTAATGTCTGAATCTGCACGTGGTGAAGGTGGACGTATTTGGACGTATAAAGACGGTAAACCATGGTATTTCTTAGAGGAAAAATATCCGGATTACGGTAACTTAGTGCCACGTGACATTGCAACGCGTGAAATCTTTGATGTCTGCGTAAACCAAAAGTTAGGTATCAATGGTGAAAACATGGTATACCTTGACTTATCACATAAAGATCCACATGAGCTTGATGTTAAGCTTGGTGGTATCATTGAAATTTATGAAAAATTCACGGGTGACGATCCACGTAAAGTACCAATGAAAATCTTCCCAGCGGTTCACTACTCAATGGGTGGCTTATATGTAGACTACGATCAAATGACAAACATTGACGGTCTATTTGCTGCTGGTGAATGTGACTTCTCACAACACGGTGGTAACCGACTTGGTGCGAACTCGTTACTATCAGCAATCTATGGTGGTACAGTTGCAGGACCAAATGCTGTGAAGTACGTGAAAAATGTTGAAAAGTCTTATGTTGATATGGATGACAAGATGTATCAACAACGTGTTGACGAAGAACAAGCACGTTTTGATAAGCTTTTAAATATGAAGGGTACTGAAAATGCATATAAATTGCACCGTGAACTTGGTGAAATTATGACAGCGAACGTAACAGTTGTTCGTGATAACAAGCGTTTATTAGAAACAGATAAGAAAATTGTCGAGTTAATGAAACGCTATGAAGACATTGACATGGAAGATACATCACAATGGAGTAACCAAGCGGTGTTCTTCACACGTCAATTGTGGAACATGCTTGTGTTGGCACGTGTTATCACAATCGGTGCTTACAACCGTAACGAATCTCGTGGTGCACACTACAAACCAGAATTCCCAGAGCGTAACGATGAAGAGTGGTTGAAGCATACATTGGCGCAATACCAAGGTCCGCATGAAAAACCAGCCTTTACGTATAAGCCTGTTGATGTTAGCTTAATCCCACCTCGTAAACGTGACTACACAAGTAAGTCAAAAGGGGGTAAAAAATAATGACTAGCACAAAAGAACAAGTTGCAGCACAACAACCCAACCAAAATGCGAATAGAACGGTTAAGTTAATCATCAAACGTCAAAAGGATGAAAATTCTCAACCTTATGAAGAGACATTTGTTATTCCTTATCGTGATAACATGAATATCATCGCTTGTTTGATGGAAATTCAACGTAATCCGTACAATGATAAAGGGGAAAAAACAACACCAGTTACTTGGGATATGAACTGCTTAGAAGAAGTATGTGGTGCTTGTTCGATGGTTATCAATGGTCGTGCACGTCAATCATGTTCGGCAATCGTTGATCAACTTGAACAACCGATCCGTCTTGAACCAATGAGTACGTTCCCAGTAATTCGTGACTTACAAGTCGATCGTACACGTATGTTCGATAACTTGAAACGTATGAAAGCATGGGTACCAATCGATGGTACGTATGACTTAGGTCCGGGACCACGTATGCCTGAGAAAAAACGTCAAACAGCTTATGAATTATCTAAATGTATGACGTGTGGTGTATGTTTAGAAGTATGTCCAAACGTAACACGCAACAACAGTTTCGTTGGTGCACAAGCAATCTCACAAGTACGTTTGTTCAACTTACACCCAACAGGTTCTATGACGAAAGATGAGCGCTTGTCTGCTTTAATGGATATGGGTGGTTTACAAGCTTGTGGTAACTCACAAAACTGTGTACAAGCTTGTCCAAAAGGTATTCCATTGACAACATCAATCGCAGCATTAAACAGAGAAACATCATTCCACATGTTCAAATCATTCTTTGGTTCAGATCATTTAGTGGATTAATAAAATATAAAAAGGCTGGAGCACACTGTTGTTCCGGCCTTACTTTTTGTCTACTGACATTTATACGACGAAGTTTGAGGTGTTGATGTTCTTATCTCAAATTTGTCTTTCTAGCATACGACTTTCATCAATGTTAAAATGGTCTTTAAGAAAACAGAGAAGAGGTTGAAAGCCATGGAAAGACCAATTGGCGTCATGGATTCAGGTGTGGGCGGACTTACGGTCGCAAAGGAAATCATGCGACAGCTCCCCAATGAAACCATTTACTATCTTGGAGATGTGGGACGTTGCCCATACGGACCGAGAAGTGCAGAAGAAGTGAGAGCATTCACGATTCAAATGGCAGAATATCTCACACAGTATAATATTAAAATGCTCGTTATCGCTTGTAACACAGCAACAGCAGTGGCACTTGAAGCGTTACAGCAACAATTGAAAATACCTGTGATTGGTGTGATTGAGCCGGGTGCACGTACAGCAATTATGACAACTAAAAATCAAAAAGTACTCGTGTTAGGGACTGAAGGTACAATTAAGTCGGAAGCATATCGCCACCAAATTAATCGCATTAACCCGCACGTAGAAGTACGTGGTGTTGCGTGTCCAGGCTTTGTACCACTTGTTGAAGAAATGAAATATAAAGATCCTACGATTACGAATATTATTATTCATCAAACATTAAAAAGTTGGCGCCAATACGATGCAGATACAGTTATTTTAGGATGTACACATTATCCATTATTGTATCAGCCAATTTATGATTATTTTGGCAAACACAAAGTTGTGATTTCCTCTGGATTGGAAACGGCACGTGAAGTGAGCGCATTATTGACCTTTAGTCATGAACATGCCCATTATAATCCAAATCCGCAACATCGCTTTTTTGCGAACGGGGATGTCACACATATGACGTATATTATTAAAGAATGGTTGAAAATAGAGGCAGAAGTACAACAAATTACATTGAAATAGGAGGGGTGACCGATGGCAGAAATTGTAATCGCATCATCCAATCAAGGAAAAATTAATGATTTTAAGACGATTTTCGTGAATGACCAAGTGATTGGGATTAACGAATTGATTGCTGATTTTGACGTTGAAGAAACAGGAACGACATTTGAAGAGAATGCACGCTTGAAGTCAGAAGCAGCAGCAAAAGCATTAGGAAAAACAGTTATTGCTGATGATAGTGGCTTAGAAGTCGCAGCTTTAAACGGCGAACCAGGTATTTATTCAGCACGATATGCAGGTGAAGCAAAGAATGACGAGGCGAATATTGATAAACTATTAGAAAAGTTAGGGAGTCAAACGCAACGTGATGCCCGCTTTGTATGTGTTATCAGTATGACAACTGCTGAAGGAGACACACATACATTTACAGGAACGATTGACGGCGAAATTACATTACAGCGCAATGGCGAAAATGGCTTCGGTTATGATCCAGTATTTTATGTGCCAAGCAAAAATAAAACAATGGCACAGTTGACTGCGACAGAAAAAGCAGAAATCAGTCATAGACGTAAAGCCATCGACCAACTACAAGCATTCATTCAAGGTGATGATTAAACATGAAAAAATGGATAGCAGTAAGTGATAATCATTCAGAAACTGGTATTTTATACGATATTTATGAACAGCACCAAGACGCAGATGGCTTCTTTCATCTCGGAGATTCGGAGTTTGAATATGATGATACCGAGTTGAGCCTTTATCAACGTGTAAAAGGGAATATGGACTTTTATCCAGAATTTCCAGAAACAGCTATGGCAAAGTTTGATGATGTCACATTCTTTTTAACACACGGTCATCTTTTTGGTGTTAACCGTTCAAGAGAGATGGTCGCTGAACAAGCACGTCAACAAGGTGCGCAATTTGCATTGTATGGTCATACACACGTGGCACGCTATGAAAAAATCAATGGCATCCATGTAATTAATCCGGGCAGTATTTCACAATCTCGCAGTAATGTGGAAGAAACATATGCAGAAATTAAATTTGATGAGGCACATGCAGTAGTAAACTTTAGAAACCGCAATCATCAAATCATTGAAAGTATTGAGTTAATATAGATTCATAATTTTAAATGAGGTGCGTATCATGTCAAATATTACAAAGACGAAAATCAAAGCAGCAATGAATTATATGAGTGGATTAGCAGCCTTAGTAGTAGCGGCATATGCCATCACGGATATGATTTTAGACCTAGTATATGGTAAGAAATAACTTGAACAACTAAATGAAATGAAAAAGATGAGTGAGCCTATAAAATAAATGGGCTTGCTCTTTCGTTTTTACTTGCAATATCAATGAAATCAAGGGTTTAAGCACTCTGTATTTATTTACTTTCAGGCAAATTTATGATAATATTCATATGAATTAATTGTGTAAATCACTAATTCATTTGATGGAAAGTTGCGATATGAAGGAGGGATAATGATGGATGATAATAAAAATATCTTAGTAATCAAGTTATCAAAAGAACATGATGAAAGTGCTAAAGAACTCAAAGAAAGAGTTACAGGGAAATGGAAAATATCTCCAAAACGTTTAGACGATGTGAAATATGTTGTGGTATTAGTGCTACAAGAAGTAGTTGCGACTTATAGATTAGGTGATGAGTTTAAATATAATCGATCTACAGGTAGAGTTGAAGATTTAGAATTACTAGAAGATGACACATACGAAAAATATATCGGACAATTTGTGGATTATAAAACAAGTAATCCTGCGACACTCTCATCTGAAAGCAATTTGTTTGGTGAAACAGAATAGAATAAAAGGCATACTACTGTATCGCGCAATCTCTGTTGAGTTAAGTAAACTAGAGCGTTGCGCTTTTTTTTTAGTTAAATAAGAATTAGACGTGTTGTCATTGTAAAGGTAGAGCAGCTATCAAATCAAAGACAGCACGTTTTATGTGTGTATTAGCTGTAAAATAATCTCATAGCTAAAATTGTAGTAGTGAATGGTCTAGATAAAACGAGTCGCTATTTTTAAAATGTCTTATATGTAACATAAGCATCACTTCGCCTATATGAGTGCACTAAAAAATATCTAAAATTGAATTGTAAATTTCTTAAATGCTATATTCTTGATTTATCATGTGTGTTAATATAAATATGCATTGATAAAATGAATAAATAATATTGTAAATCACATATTTAGTGCAAAGGGTATAAGGAGTGAGGTATTATGAAGGACCTATTAATTATAAAGTTAACTGGCGAAAAACCAACGAATAATGAAGAGGTGCTTGAAAGGGTTAATGGAGAATGGAAAATATCTCCAAAGCGTTTAGACGATGTAAACTATGTGGTTGCATTGTACCAACAAAAAGTATTAGCAACATATATTCTTGGTTCAATGGTTACATATAATAAAAAAATTGGCAAAGTAACGCATCTTGATTTAGTTGAAAATAACGACTTAGACATTATTGGAAAAGATGTGTCGTATCCAACAAGTAATCCGGCTACTTTATCATCATTTGACAATTTATTTAAAAAGAAGTAAAGCAAGCAATTGAAGTGGGGAATATTACTGTAGGGACTGGTAAATTATCTTTATTTTAGATCGCTATATAGTAATGAGTAGTGGAACAATAGATGTAATGATATGAGTGTTAAAATGAAAGTGGGTAAACTAGGGCAGATAAGAATAAAGTTGATTAAATTAATAGAATTAGACAAAGCTAACAAAACGAGTTAGATTTAAGTTCAGTAGTTTATAGATGAAACTAGTAAAAATTATGAAGATAAACAAAGTATTCATTATGTACATATTCCGGATTTTAATCATCAAATAAATAATAAATACTACGCGTGTATTAGGATCGATGAATGTCATTATTTATAATAAATTATTTGAAAAAAATGGAAAAAGGGGCTGGGACATAAGCACTCAGATTCCCTAAGAAAAAGCCGTTAAAATTCTCTAAAATGAATTTTAACGGCTTTTTTAACATATATAC
>NZ_PPRF01000028.1 GCF_002902145.1 Staphylococcus rostri
TGTAGAAGTCTAATGAAATAAAGAAACTGACTAAATATGATTTCAATTGCTTCGTTTTTATTTTAACGTTTTATTTTTAACATTAATAACTTCTGAATTAGCTAGTACATTGGGAATAAATGAGGGTCTCGGGATATATGCAGGAATGAATTTGTAATTAAAGGTGGATAATATTATGAAAATATTTAAAAAATTATTTCTTCTTATTATTGTTATGCTGCCTTATTTAATTTCATCAATCATGTTATTTTACACTTACACTTCTAATCAATCAAATTTACAAAAACATATGGAAACAATTCAGCAATCATTAAGTATGACAGAAACACAAATGCATTTCTTTACAGCTATCATTGTGTTACTTTCCAATATTTTAGTTTTTATCTTTACTTTCTTTTTAATTAAGTTATTGCTTCTAATATTTGATAGAAACAAAGAAAGTAAAAATGAAGATTTATTTTTTGCATTGGTGCTTGGTTATACTGCTGCAAATATGACAGCATTAATATTAAATGATTGGTTCCATATTTCATTTAGTATCTTCATGAACTATATACCTATTGTTGATCTTATCACATTTACATCACTGTATTATTTCTTTAGTAAATCTAAAAAGTTTACTGCTATTGTTTTTGTTATTAAAACAATTATCATTTTAACAAGTGTAATTTTATAATAAGAGGAAGGACCTTGACACATTTTATAATGTGCGAGGTTTTTTTGTGAGTATTATTTTTAGAGCAGGTAATTGAAGTGGAAAAGTCGTGTTTTATACTCAATATATGGATGATACATTGATTCAAACACAAGAAGCCTATGCTTATGTGAATAATCAATTATCCCAAATGGTTTCAGCAGAGACGGTATATCGTCCTACTGAAGTGATGCATGTCATGAATAAGATTGATATTGGAAAAATCGCAACATTGTCTTTTTCGCTAGACAGGTATTGTAACAGTTGGGTAGAGACATTCCATAAATTAATGCCATCGGGGTCATACAACGAGAAAGAGATTTACAAGATTGCAAGTTCTATTTTTACAATGGATATTCCTTTACATAGTGATGCCAAAGCTGTTTTAAGTGAAATCAAATCCCACAAGTATCCTGATGTTAAATTGAATGTGTTAACGCATGGTGATAAATCAATTCAAATGAAGCGGATTGACGACTTAAATTTACAAGCACTTTTTGATGATATATGTATAGTGGATCATAAGGATGTCAATACATATCGTCAATTATCGTCAGGTAAGGATATTATGATTGGTAATTCTATCAATCATGACGTCATTCCTTCTATAGAAAGTGGTTGGAATGCGTATCATATTGAGCGAAAATTGAGTTAGGATTACGATGGGAAAAAGCAAAATAGTGACTATGATTTTGAATCATTTCAAGATTTGAGAGATATATGGCAGGCTATTACGCGTAATATTAAATATTGATAGAAAAATATTAAAATATGATAGCTCGACACATTGTATAAAATGCGTTGGGTCTTTTTGCATGCTTTTAGAAAATCTAAGTAATTCCATAATTCAATAAACTAGTGTTGATATTGACAGTTAATTGACGTATGCTTGATTTATTGACTATGTACGGAAATAAGGAGCAAAAGGGTATGAGGACTAAGTTTTTAAAAATGGTGACGGTATTTGCGATGTTGCAGTTGCTGTTGGTTGGGACTGTAGAAGCGGAAACGGCACCGTATGAGATTGCTAAGAAGCATGAACCACAAGCGTCGAAATACTATCAACCTGAATCGGCAATGACGACGACGCAGACGGGACAAATACTGTATGATTACCAAGGGGAAGATAAATTGTATCCAGCATCTGTCGTTAAGATGATGACGTTTTATTTGGTGTATGATGCGCTAGATAAAGGAGACTTAAAGCTTTCCAATAAAGTGAAAATTACCGCAGATCATCAAGGCGTTGCACAATTACCGAATGTTTCCACACATCCGATTAAAGCAGGACAAGAATTTACGGTGGAAGAGTTATTACAACAAGCAGTGATGGTGTCGAGTAATGCGGCAACAATGGTCTTGGCTGAACGCGTTTCAGGGGATACATCAACATTCACGAAACAGATGAATGATAAAGCACGTGCATTCCATATGAAAGATACATATTTTACGAATCCAGCCGGGTTGGATAATGCGTGGTTACTTCAGTATGCGCCGAAAGATTTTCAAAATGCTGGGAAACCAACCTCAACGGCTTACGATTTGTCGATTTTAGCGAACCGCTTAGTAAAAGATCATCCAGAAATATTGGAAATCAGTAAGTTACGTACATCAAAACAACAAGGTGGTACGCTCCATACAACGAACTATTCGTTACCAGGTGAAGCGAATGGTATGGACGGTGTGGATGGCTTGAAAACGGGTACGAGTGACACAGCGTATCATTTTATGTTAACGGCGAAACAACAGGATTTGCGCTTACAAACTGCTGTATTAACAGTTGCACCTTTTAATGATAATAGCGCGAAACACGCACGTCACATTGTCGCAAATGGCATTACAAAGGAAATGTTTGAACGTTATACATATAAGAAAGTCTTATCTAAAGGGGAACATCGCATTCAAGATAAGAAATATGAGGTCAAACAGGATTTATATGATGTCGTACCGAAAAATATGAAAATCACGGATAAAGACTTTAAAATAGATGAAGAGAATCAACGTATTACACTAAACTATCAACGTCAATTTTTAACAGGTTATCAAGCACCGAGTGTAGCGATAGAAAAGAAAGGCTTTGAACTATTCGGTAAAGAACCGTGGCCACCGCTAATGATTGTAGGTGGGTTATTTTTAGTGATGCTATTAACCGGATTTGCACTATGGTTGGGTCGTAAAATGCGTGTATAGATAGTAGCTGACTGACACGAAAATATGCTTTTACAAGCTTTTTCAACTTGTCTGGGGCGGGACAATGGAATCTTTTTAGAAAAATGAGATTCCTGTCCTGCTCCTTTTATTTTTGTTTCATATATGCAACCACTTTATCAATTTGTTCTGCAAAGTCATCGCCAAATTTGTTATCAAAAAACGCACTACCAATCGTAAACGTCCATGGATTTGCTTGAGCAATAATGTCTAGCTTATCATAACTATCAATACTTCCTGCTACACATACAGGAAGGTCGATTTGTGAGACAAAAGACTGAATCACAGAAATCGGCTGACTTTCGTGGCGGAAACCTAACAAATCAAAGCCTGTTACACCTTTTTGCTCGAGCTGTATTGCTTGGTGTACAATGTCGTTAACGTCCCCACGCAATACAGATGGACGATTAATCACATCTCCAGCAAAAGGTAAGTACTTAATGTGATGTTCTTGGCAATAGAGATTCACGCTGTCAAAATAGCTTGTTCCCATCAAATAATCAACATCACAAGCCTTTGCGAGTTTTGCCCCTTGTAAACTTTCTGCTTCATCATATTCGACTACTTCTAAAAAAGTTGTTTTGCCACATGCTTTCATATAGTTGAAAAGTGCCTTCATATCAGCTTCAGGTATACCTTTATCTTTAAAACCCCAATATTGTGCGGCGGTATCTTTGCACGTATCAAAAACTTCATATGCATTTTTAACTGTAAAATCATTATAAGTTAACATTACAATTAATTCTTTTGTATTCATTTTGAAAAAAACTCCTTTATTGATTCACTAAAACAATATTGCAGTCAACATAAGGATAGTATACACTATAATAGAATAAAAGTTCGTGTTTTATATAAATTTTTATGCATTTTTATAATAGGAGGTTATGAG
>NZ_PPRF01000029.1 GCF_002902145.1 Staphylococcus rostri
AAATTTTCTCGGCATAAATGCAACAATTTTTTATACATTGCTCACTACGTATTTTGATGTTTTTAAATTCTTTTCAGATTCTCTGCTAAGAGCATAAGGGGACACAATGCCACTCCGTGTCACTCAGCATAGCTGAGGTGTCTTCTTATGCTTTTTGCATATTTTTTAAATCATGTTAAAAGGCAAAACATCATACTCTCAAAGCATATTAGCAACTTTTAAAATGTATAACCTGTATAAAAGTTTCCTGGCATCGTTAGAACTTGTATCCAGATTCTTTACAAGCCAATTATATCAACGTTTATAAAATTATAGATTCTGATAGATTCTAAAAAACAGCTTATAGATTCTATAATCAACTTTATTTTTTGACTTTATACATTCTCATACATGCTTTATTTTGAATTTTAAGGGGGCATTTTAAAGAAATAGGGGTAAATCATATAGTTTTATATCCAAAAGTTTATATACGCTCTTAAAACGCAAATATGAGCCAAATAAATATATTTTGATTTCACAAACAAAAAATTGAACAAAACCAGTAGCTAATTTTTTAGACACTGCCCAGTTACATGCAAATTAATTTGCATACATTTTTTATAGTTCCCACAGGGGCAGGCGACATTATTTTTAACAATAAAAAAGTGTCAGTCTAAGACCAACACTTTATGTTTCTTCTTCAATTTCATCAATCATTTGATGATTTAATTCTCTTTTTTCTTGTTCTGTTAAATCATGCAATTCACTCGCTAAATATTCTTTTTGTTTCCAAATATAAAAAATTTGATAGATATATTCAGTTGGATCAATCTCTTTTAAATAATCTAAATCGCCATTTTTTAATAACTTTCTCGCCTCTTTAAATAATCCTGAATAAACTAATACCTGTTTACCTTTAAGTGATTTATAGAATGCATCAAATACTTTTTGATTTATTAAATAATCACTATCTTTACCAGAATACTTAGCCATTTCATATAATTCTTTATTGTTATTTTGTCTTATTTTTTGAACTTGAACTTGTGTTATTTCTGAAATGCCCGTTACATCACGCCATAAATCTAACCATTCTTGTTGGCTAATATAATATCTTTTATCTGTGAAATACGATTTATTTACTGCAATTAACACGTGAAAATGAGGGTTATAATCATCTCTTTTTTTATTATATGTAATCTCTAACTTACGAACATAACCCTTAATAATTGATTTAACTTTTTTACGTTCAACCATTTTTTTAAAAGACTTATTATAATGTTTTATCTCATCTTCCAACTGTTCATTTTGTACATTAGGCGTCGTAAGCGTTAAAAAAATAAATTCCTTTTTCTCTTGCTGCTTAATATATTGCATCATCAAAGATAAACCCAACGCATCTTTTCTAGCTTTTCTCCAAGCACAGACAGGACAAAATCGATTTTTACAAGAATTAGCTTTATATAATTTCTGTTTTTCTAAAGTTTTATCAGCTACAAAAGACAGAAATGTATTGCAATCTTGAACTAAGTCCATTTGATTCTCTCCAATATGACGTTTAATAAATTTCTGAAATACTTGATTTCTTTGTTTTTTCTCAGTATACTTTTCCATGTTATAACACATAAAAACAACTTAGTTTTCACAAACTATGACAATAAAAAAAGTTGCTTTTTCCCCTTTCTATGTATGTTTTTGATTAGACACCTAAAACGATACATTAATAGGTACGAAAAAGCAACTTTTTTTGGGTTTTAAGCCATATATACCAATGCTTTAAGGGTAACTATCCAAAATCGAAATAGTTACCCTTATTATCAAGACAAGAAGAAACTCGTTTTCAACTCGTTTTAAAACCACCAACCAAAACCTTAAAACTCATCGTAATTTCACTTAAGTTTTTCTTAATTATTCCTTCTTTTTCTACGTTACTTAAATTCCACGTTAAAGGCGTCATATCAAGTAATTTATTCAATTCTTCTTTATTTAATTTAACCTTATAACTAATATCTATCATTTCAATTTTATTAAAATTAGCTTCAAATAAATCTATAACATCAGAATTATCATAATCCTTATTTTTATGATTACTAAAGACTATATTCCTTATTTCTTTTAAATAATCACTATTAGGAATTATTTTTATCAATTTCCCCTCTTTATCTAGAACTCTTTTAAACTCATCATAATTAGAAGGGCTAAGCACATTAATTAAAAAGTCTACATTCCCATTCATAACTGGTATATCAGCTAGATCAGCAACCAACCAATTTATATTTTTATATGATTTTGCTGCTTTTTTTACACCTTCTTTTGCAATGTCTATACCTAAGAATTCATTTTCACCAAGAAATGTTTTACTAATTTCATTTAAAATATAACCCTCACCAGTACCAACATCTATCACATTATTTTTAGTTTTAATCTCATATTTTTTAATAATTTCTATGATTTTTGAAATTAATATCGAATACAAATTGCTACTATCATTCAATTCTCTTCTAGCAATAAACAATTTTTTATCGTATTTACTTTTTTTATGCCCTAAAATTAAATTCGAATAACCCTCTTTTGCAATATCAAAAGTATGGTTATTCTCACATGCTAAAGTTTTATAACCTCTCTTTAATTTTTCATCACATATAGAACACTTAAAAAACATATTCACACCTCCAATCAAATAATTATAAATAACAAAGTTGCTTTATTCCAATTGCTTTATTGACGTTGAGCCTCGGAACCCTTAACAATCCCAAAACTTGTCGAATGGTCGGCTTAATAGCTCACGCTATGCCGACATTCGTCTACAAGTTTAGTTAAGGGTTCTTCTCAACGATCAATAAATTTTCTCGGCATAAATGCAACAATTTTTTATACATTGCTCACTACGTATTTTGATGTTTTTAAATTCTTTTCAGATTCTCTGCTAAGAGCA
>NZ_PPRF01000003.1 GCF_002902145.1 Staphylococcus rostri
CTCAGGTTATAATCTTTTTTGGCTTGGCATTATCGGAACGATTTTTGAAGTAATGAAACTCATTTTTGAAATACCTTCCGGCGCGATTTCTGATAAATTGGGCGTTAAATTCAACTTAGTGACGTCATTTATTTGTCTGTCACTGACATGGCTATTATTTCCATTCGCCTCACACTTTTCGATTTTACTCTTGATATTACTTGCCTGGACAGTTTCGGAATCGATGTTCTCAGGTACGTTCGAATCTTGGTTGAGTCACACGATTCCATCTCAGCAGTTTTCTCAAGCGCTGTTCAATAACACAAAAGTTTTCATACTCTTTATTATTTTAATCTCGCCATTATCAGGATATTTGTATCAACTTAATCACACGATTCCATTTGTGTTGGCAGGCATTACGTCTATCATCTTAACTGTTTATATGTTGCTATTTGTAAAAGTAACACCTATTGTACAAGCAGATTCTGAACAACCACATGAATCTATACGGGCAATTATTAACAATGCAGCGACGGTATTATTTAACAGCAAAAGAGCTTTTCATATTATTATCGCCAGCTTTTTCTTCGCTTTTGTGATTGATACAGTTGACCGCTACTGGCAACCGTACGCACAACATATTGATATAGATACACATGCGTTTGGCTGGATTACAACGATGGGTGGCATTGTATTATTAATTGTTTTACATCTCTTTTCAAAGTATGATCATCACTTCAATCAACTGCCTGAGATTTATCATACATTCATTACATGTGTAACGATTATCTTGATTCTATGCTTAACAATTGGTAAAAAACTCGTGGCTTTTATCAGTATTTCTTTAGTTACAGTGATGGACGACTTAATGAATACGCTCATTAATAATGCTCTAAACCAAGAAATGAACCGACAAACAACAAGTATGGCAACCATCTTCTCTCTTAATGGTGCATTTGGTGCAATGGGAGAAATCTTATCCGGTGTTCTATTTGGTTATGTCATCTCACAACTCGGCTACCAAGCTACCTTTATTCTATGTAGTGCGATACTGATCATTCCACTCATACTGTATGTTAAAAATATTAATCTTCTTTCAAACAGATAGCTTCAATAAATACGTAAAGCGCCGAACATCCCACTTACGATGCTCGACGCTTTTTCATTTTATACTTGCTTGAGAACGCCATCTTCCATGTGATAGACCTTATCGCAATAAGATGTCAGACGTTCATCGTGTGTCACCACAATACACGTTTTATTTTGTTCTTTCGTTTGTTCTTTTAAAATGCGCATCACTTCCATCGCATTTTCCGTATCCAATGCGGCAGTCGGCTCATCTGCCAAAATAATTGAGGGCTTCGTATACAACGCTTTTGCGATTGCAACACGTTGTTTTTGACCACCTGATATTTCGCTCGGCAATTTATTTTCTAGCGCATCTAAGTTGAGTTGTGTCATTAATTTTTGATAAACGTCGTCACTCAACACGTCTTTTTTCTGCTTTGCGAGTAACTTGAATTGCTGCTTAACTGTTAAAAATGGCACCAAGTTCGTCGCTTGTAAAATAAACCCAATCTCTTGCATTCGCGTTTGGGCAAGCGCTTTTTGAGACATTTTAGAAATATCTTTGTCATTAATTAAAATATCTCCAGATGTTGGCGTTTGTAACGCACCCGCCATCGTTAGAAACGTACTTTTACCTGAACCAGATGGCCCAATAATTGCGATTAACTCATTTTTATCAAACTTAATAGATGTCGGTTTTACCGCTTGTATTGTTTGATTTCCGTCTTTAAAATCTTTCGTTACATTTTTAAATTCTAACATGTCATTTTCACCTTCCTTTACCCAATCGCTTTCAATGGATCGACTTTGCGAATCGTCAATATTGAGAACAAGCTACCAATTAATGATACAGCAATAAGCACTACCGCATAGATTGCTAATGTTATGGCATTGAATTTAATTGGCACCACTGCTGGTAAAAACACCCCTGTTGCAATCGTTAACAGCAAACCAATCACGGTACCTGTCGCAGCAATTAAGAATGTTTGTGACAGTACCATTTTCGCTAAATAGCCATTTGTGAAACCTTGTGCCTTCAATACGCCAAATAAACTTGTTTTTTGTAGCGTAATGACGTAAAGGAAGATACCAATAACCGTTGCTGAGATGACAAATAGGAATGAAATCATAAAGTTTAATGTTAGATTCTGTGCTTGATAACCCGGTAAATTTTCAATAAAACTTTCTATTTCAATCGCTTCTAAATCGCTACTTATCATTTTCTGATCCCAGTTACTATCTTTCACAACAACTGCATTTGTCATTTTGTCATTCAAAGATGGATTCAGTTTTTCAATTGTTGCATCATTCGCAAATACGACTGGTGCCGCATTGTATTTAGCACTTTCGCTAAAACCAACAATTTTTAACGTCTCATCAGATTGCGATAAAGACAGCGTATCGCCTATCTTAAACCCTTTTTCTTTCAACGTTTCATCGGCAATCACTTCATTATCCGCACTAAACTTTTTCCCTTCCAACATTTTAGGAATTAAGAACGAATCTTTCGTCACACCATACAACAACGCATTTTCTTCTTTATCACCGTTCGATACAATGACACCCATTTGTTTCAATGTCGTTTGCTTGTCATAAACATCGGCAACTTCTTTTTTGTCAAATAATGATTGCTGCACTGTTTCATTCGCATCTTTATTCAACACAATCGCATCGGCTTGCCATTTATCAATACCTTCTCTGTTCATATTCATTAAGCCACTTGCCAGACCTGACAGTAAAAACAACAGGTAACTAATCATAATGAGCACACCGATAATGAGACCGAACTTCAATTTGTTTCGTTTAATTTCATTCCACGCTAAAAACATAAACACCCTTCTTTCATTGTATAGATATAATATTCCCTTATAATTAATAAAATAATCATAAATATCTCGTTGAAAACGTTGATATAACAATAGTCAATGAAATACATCTTACCACTTATTTGTATAGATATGCAGTATAATTGCTTAGTAATATGGTAAGAAATAGACTATGGAAGATTTCTTTTTTTAGCAGCTCATTATCAATCAGTGACTCAATGATGTACTAGTCTTAACAAACTTTACTATTCTTTATATTACGTCTGTACTTCTCCTACAGAATCTTAAATTTCGCAATTTTTTCTTTTTATATAAACTATGTTATAATAACGGTAATCATGCATCGGCTTTCGCCAAAAGCCCCACACTACCGCAAATAGTGTGGGGCTTCTTTTTGGCCTGGCTCATCGTCTGTTATTATGTTCGTCACGCTTTCGCAGCCAGTGAGCAAATAGCGCAACAATGCAACCACTAATGACCGTAGTCGCAATATGAATGACCAAGTCATGCATCAGCTTCCCCTCCTTTCTACGCCAATTGACGCCTAGGAGTTAGACGACTTGTTTTTATAATATACTTTCACACACTTTATAGTCGAACAGACATTCTTCATTTTTTGACACGCTTATCACTACTTTTCTTATCTATAAAATTTATTTTTTAATAAGTACTCCTAATACCAAACAAACTTTTATTTATAAATTTTAAATAAATAATCACAAAAACTTTACTTTTCTGAACTTTCAGAACAAAATAATGATTAAAGGGGGAAATTATCATGATTGATATCAAAAAACAAGCTGCAGAGTTAGAGTTTAAAAAATTTTTTCTCTAATAGACAGTGATCAAATGTATTACATGCCAAAATGTATTGTTGATGACGTATGGCATGAAAAACTGAAAAATCAAGAGGCATATAAGGAGTTTTGCTTAAAATACAACAGTAATCTTGTTGACCATGTTGAAAATAAGGGGTTTGGAAACCTACCTTGGTTACAAAAATATGAAAAGCTATATGGAAAACTTTCTTTAGCGTGGTTTACTAGTCACGATGGAAAAGTTACAACTCATTTATATGAAAAATATATAAAAGAGGGAGATATAAAGCTCGAATGGGATTGTGTTCCCATAATTTCTACAGACTGATTAATATAAAATCTTTTGGAAGCGAAATTTTAAATTACTCTCATAGAAAATGATATATAAGTTGTATGTTCTTCTAATTTATCAAAACCTAAACGTTGTAACGTTCTAATACACCTACAGTTACCTATAGATGTATTAGCTATAATAGTTTCTATAGCGTCCAGTTCTTTAATAATGGCATTAAATGATTCAACTATATATCCTTTACCAACTTGATCTTTATCTAACCAAAAACCTAGTTCAGCTTGCTTAGACAGAGCGTCAATATTACGTAAGGTAATTGATCCAATAAGATTATGATTTTTATTTTCAAAAATATAAAATCTATACTCTTGATTATTAAGAAATAGTTTTTTATATGCCTTAATTATATTCTTTGTATCTTTTTCACTGGATATATTCCTTACCCATGGTAAAAAC
>NZ_PPRF01000030.1 GCF_002902145.1 Staphylococcus rostri
ATCATAAGTATATTTTATAAATAATAATTCATATAGATTTTAATGATTGATAAAATATTTGTCAATGCCAATTGAGCTATTTTTGTAAACGATTACACATTTTTGCCATTTAATTTTTTCTACAAACTAAATTTCTCCATAAAAATGTAAAAAACTGGAAACACCCAAATAACAATCGGGCATTCCCAGTTCAAATTTAAATTATTTATTTTGTAATGTCACACATGCTTCAATGAAGTTTTTGAAGATTGGTTGTGGACGGTTTGGACGTGATAAGAACTCTGGGTGGAATTGACATGCAATAAAGAATGGGTGGTCTGCCAATTCAACCATTTCAACTAAACGACCATCTGGGCTTGTTCCTGAGAAGATCATGCCCGCTTCTTCTAAACGCTCACGATATTCGTTATTGAACTCATAACGATGACGGTGACGTTCTTCAATTGTTGTTTGACCGTAGATTTTTTCAGCCAATGTACCTGGTTTAATCTCACAAGGATATAAACCTAAACGTAATGTGCCACCAAGATCTTCAATATCTTTTTGTTCAGGTAATAAGTCGATTACTGGATATGGTGTGTTTGGATCTAACTCTGCAGAATGTGCATCAGATAATCCAACGACGTGACGTGCATATTCCACTGTCGCAAGTTGCATACCTAAACAGATACCTAAGAATGGTAATTTGTTTTCACGCGCATATTTAATTGCTGAAATTTTACCTTCACTTGCACGGAATCCGAAGCCGCCTGGTACTAAAATACCGTCAACATCGTGGAAGTAAGACTCGGCATTCTCATCAGTTACTTCGCTTGAGTCAATCCAACGAATCTCAATATCTTTCATAAATTGGTAACCGGCGTGTTTTAATGCTTCAGCTACTGATAAATACGCATCTTGTAACGCAACATATTTACCGACTAATGCAATGGTTACTTTGCCTTCTAAGTTATTCACAACGTCAAGTAAGTGTTTCCACTCGTCTAATTGTGTATCACGCTCAACTTCTAAACCTAAGCGATCGATAACAATGTCATCCATATCTTGACGGCTTAACTGTAATGGAATTTCATATAATGACTCTGCGTCACGACATTCGATAACACTCTTCTTGTCAATATCACAGAATAACGCAATCTTGTCTTTTAAGTCTTGCGTCATTTCATGTTCTGTACGCACAACGATAAGATCTGGTTGAATACCTAAACCACGTAATTCTTTTACACTATGTTGTGTTGGTTTTGTTTTCATTTCGCCTGCTGCTTTAATATATGGTAATAACGTACAGTGCACATACATTACATTTTCACGACCTAAGTCGCTACGAATTTGACGAATCGCTTCGATAAACGGTAATGACTCGATGTCCCCTGTTGTACCACCAATTTCAGTGATAACAACGTCTGCATTCGTACTTTCGCCAGCTAACAATAAACGTGATTTAATTTCATTTGTAATATGCGGAATGACTTGAACAGTACCGCCTAAGTAGTCTCCACGACGTTCTTTTTGTAACACGTGTGAGTACACTTTACCTGCAGTAACATTAGAGTATTTATTCAAGTTAATGTCGATAAAACGCTCATAGTGACCTAAGTCTAGGTCCGTCTCCGCACCATCGTCTGTTACGAATACTTCACCGTGCTGGTATGGACTCATTGTACCCGGGTCAACGTTCAAATATGGATCGAACTTTTGAATCGTTACTTTAAGTCCTCTATCTTTTAATAAACGTCCAAGTGATGCTGCAGTAATCCCTTTACCGAGTGAAGATACGACGCCACCCGTTACAAATATAAATTTAGTCATGTAAAAAATCCTCCTCAACAGTTATCAGTACTTGCATTACGCCCTACCAAAGTAATGGGTTGTTTCAACTACGCTTAAAAACAAAAAACGTTCCCTCTCACAATGATTAGTTTGCAAGGGGGAACGTTACGTCGACTGTGATGTGACACAGCTATATCAATTGTAGAAGTGAACCTCGTTCATCTTCTGACGTATCGGTTTATTCAATCGTCCTAATTAAAGGAGCCCGAATAAAATTTTATCACTTTGAAACGAAAAGTCAATAAACTTCCGGAATGAATTGTTAAAAATTATTACGCGCACGGCATGCCGCTACATAATCTTAAGACGCCTACATTTCGTCTTCTAATTCATCTTCTTCCATTTCGTCATCTTCGTATTCTTCGTCAATGTCCGCTTCGTCTTCTTCTACAACAAGATCAGATTCTTCAATCTCGTCTTCAACACGTTCGTCTTCAGGATCATCTAACTCTTCTTGGTCGTCTGTACGATTTGGAATGTTAGGATCGCCTTCCGTATCGTCTTCACCAAGTAAAGTTAAGTTTTGATCTTCTTCGTCATCTTCATCTAAAATATCAAATTTTTGAATTGTTGGTGCGATTTTTTCTTCAATGTCGTCAACTGAATACCAGTCGCGTAGACCCCAAACGTTATCGCCTACACTTAAAAAGCGACCGTCTGTATTTAAGTCTGTGTAGAATTGAACGACACGATTTTCGATATCTTCATCTTCGTAGTGACCAATGCGTTTGAATGAATCGATAATATCGTATAAATTCATCGTTTCATTTTGTTCGCTGAGCAATGTATAAGCCATATCGATAAATGACTTTTCGTCCATCATTTCTTGCGTGTAATCTTGTAATTTCATCAGCATATCTTCCTTTCAAAGATTCGCATTTATTCTATCCATATGTTGGGTTGAGGCATTACATAGGAAGCCTCTCCCATAATTAACCATAACAAAATTAGATTATAAATCACTGTGGCGCTTTTCGCAATGTTTTACAAAGTTCTTTTTATTTTTCTTTTGTTAGTCGTTAATATACATCTCAAATGTAAGGTAACGCGATGTAAAACGCTTCTCAATAAATCGGTGTAAGCCAAATGCTCATTTTTCTAAAATGCTTCCGTTGTTCTAACCAGACAAGACTGAATATACGTAAAAAAGTATTCTCACGCCAGTCAACTGCACATTTAACTTTATAAGATTTGATAGCTATTATATCAAGTACTTCATCATTTTTCGCAAAAACAACGACTACAAACACTTCATAGTCATGGTGCTATGTCCGTTGTAGTCGTTGCTCAAATGTATGATTTTGTATATGCGCATGAATCGTAATTCTCAATTTCTATAAAGAATTTGTTACCCTATCCTGACAAAGACGAAAAACTTATATCAGGTATGTCAAACGAATCCGTTATTGCATAACACTATCGATTACCTTTTTGGAAGCATCTCCGGTTTCAAGCACACAATATGTTTGATAAAACTGTTCTAATTTTTGTTGATAGTCCGTCTTCAACGTATCGCCTTTCTTCAATAAACGAATTAAATCTTCTTCGTTCTCAACGATTGGACCTGGCAAGTTATTTTTATAGTCCATGTAGAACCCACGTAATCGACTATCGTAATCTTCTAAGTCATACGCATAAAAGATTTGTGGTCGTTTTAATACACCGAAATCAAACATAACTGAAGAATAGTCGGTTATCAAGATATCACTTATTAAATATAATTCAGCAATATCTTTGTAATCTGAAACATCAATAACAAAGCGATCATTTTCTTGAATTCTCGTAACAACTAAATAGTGCATTCTTAATAAAATTACATAGTCGTCACTCAACTGCTCTCTAAACTTTTCAATATCAAAGTTTAAATTTAATTCATAAGTCCCTTGTTGGATAAACTTGTCATCTCGCCACGTAGGTGCGTACATAATTACTTTTTTATCGGCCGGTATATTTAAGTCATCCTTAATACGTTGAATATACGCTGCATTATTTTGTTCATTAACCAACTTGTCGTTTCGAGGATAACCTGTTTCAATCATTTTAGAACGCTCAACTTGAAACGCACTTTCAAACTTATCTGTTGAGTATCTATTAGGAGAAATTAAATAATCCCAACGTTTACTCTCATTAATGATATTTTGCCTATATTGCTCAGTATTCGTACCTGGCATTTGTACGTCCTCAATATCAAGTCCTAAACGTTTTAACGGCGTACCATGCCATGTTTGTAAATAGATCGTTTTAGGAGATTTATAGAACCATTGCGGCAACCTTGTATTAATCATCCAGTACTTTGCACGTGGCATTGTTAAGAACCATTTGATTGAAAAGCGCACAACATACGGAACGCCATACTGCTCAAACACCGATTCATGTCCTTTTTTCACACCCCACACCAACTCATAGTTTGTGTGTTGTTTTAAGTATTCATATAATGCACGTGGGTTATCACTGTACTGTTTTCCGTGAAAGCTTTCGAAGTACACTAATTTTTTATTGATGTTTTGAGACATAAGTCGAAAAATTAATTTAATACATGACTTTTTCAGGTTATTTATAATATTTTTTATCATTTCAAATCTCCTTAATCACCGCATTGCAATCAAAGTAAACATACGTTTCCACAACATATTTTTACTAAAATTAATTGATATTCAATACAACTATATCAAATATTAAGTTAAAAACTTAATATTATCATCCATCCACAGTCCCATTTATAAATATCGTTGTATAGTGATTCGGCGTACCGCACCAAACCAAAGGGTTATTGTCCTATCATCCATACTCATTTGATATGACACACGTTATGATGAACCTTGTCGGATTGAAAGACTCAAAGTATGCTACAAATTTAAGTCCTTTTTTGTTAGTAGTTAATATACTTTTCAAACGTATGATAGTCAGCTGTAGACATCGTCTCAACAAAGTTACTCTTTTCAAACAGTGGTCTTAACTGATGATTTGGACCAAATAGCGTCACTTCAATCGCTTTTACACCTTCAAATTGTTTACGCACATATGTCGCAAGCTGTCTCAATGCATTCTGTGCGACACCAGTTGCTTGATATACTTCATAGACGTAAACAGATCGGATAATCAGGCGTTGATCAAACTGCTCTAGCGCAATAAAACCAACTTTTGTGCCATTCAATATTAAGTCTACAATATCAATTGTGCCTGCTTTAGAGTCTGAGTTGTATTGCAGTTTAAGAGAAGAAACATATTTAGCGTCCAAATCTAAATAATACAATCGCTCTTTGCCAATGGGTCCTTCTTCTTTCGTTGCTGCGTGCATAAACCCGGCACGTTCGTATACATTCCATGCCGCTTCATTTTCCGCGTCAACCACTAAATACAAATGGTTAAAATCTGGAAAGACTTCTTGCACATATTCTGGTAAAATCATCATCATTTTCGTACCGTAACCATGTCCTTGGTAACGTTCATTGACAGATAACGAACGGACATATACCACTTCTTTTGGCGTATCATAACCCTCGTGTTGATAGTGCTTATGTAATACAAAAAAGCCAATCACTTCTTGTTCCATATTCAATACGATATTTGCGACACGATTGTCATCATTGAGCGCATCATCTAACACTTCTAGTGGTAACGACGAATAGATACGTTGTCGTTCATTTAACTCAAAATTAGCTAACGCCTCACGGTATTGCACATCATATAATTGTATAGTAATATCATCAAAGCGCTTACTTTTTGTCATTGTAATCATCCATCCCTTTTATGTTTGATTTACTTTATTGTTATCATACACTATTTTGACTGATTTCAAACACGACATAATAGAAAATACGGATTCGATTGCATACAAAAAGTTGAGTATGACAACAAGAATGATGCGTATATGCGTTGTTGCACGTTCGTTTCATTCGAGAGGGGATATTATGAAACAACCATTAGCTAAGAAAAAGAAACATCGCAATATTGTTTATACTGTCGCTTTCACTATTATTTTACTACTTACTTTATTAGCCGCCATTTTCCCAACAAGCTTTGGTAATATCGCACAACTGGTTTATGACTTTTTAGCAATTAACTTTGGCTGGCTCTTTCTAATTATTGTCTTTGTACTCGATATATTTTTAATCTTCCTTGCCGCTTCTCGATACGGTCGCTTTAAATTAGGCGCCGATGATGAAGAACCCGAGTTCTCATTTATTTCATGGATTGGTATGCTGTTTTCTGCTGGTCTCGGTGTCGGTATTGTCTTTTGGGGCGTTGCTGAACCGCTCACACATTACTTACACTCGCCTTTTCCAGATAAAGTGCGTGGCGAAACGGTTGAATCTGCACATCTAGCTATGGGCTATACTTTTTTCCATTGGGGCATTTCTCAGTGGTCAATTTTTGCAATGAGTGGTTTGATTGTCGCCTACTTCCAATTCCGCAAACAGCGTGATGGTTTGATTTCAACAGCTATGGAACCTGTTTTTGGCGAAACCTATCGTCGCCCGTTCCGTAACTTAATTGATATTTTAGCCATTATCGCAACAGTAATGGGGATTGCGACGTCTATCGGACTCGGTATTTTACAAATTGCCGGCGGGCTCAACCATGTATTCCATGTGCCGAATAATGCTATCACACTTTTAATTATTACCGTGCTGATGACCTGTATCTTTTTAAGTTCTGCACTGACAGGTATTAACCGCGGTGTGAAATGGCTCAGTAACTTAAATATTGTAATCGGTGCATTACTGTTAATCTTTATTTTTATCTTTGGTGATTTGCGTTTTATTGTTGAAACCTTCACCGTGTCACTCGGCGATTATATTTCACATTTTGTCACGTATAGTCTGCGTATGGACCCATATACGGGAGACAACTCTTGGATTCAACAATGGACTGTCTTCTACTGGGCATGGGTTATTTCATGGTCGCCATTTATCGGTGGCTTCGTTGCACGTGTATCTCGTGGACGTACCATTCGTGAATTCGTTATCGGCGTCTTAATCATCCCACCAGTTATTTCTCTCACATGGATTGCAGGATTTGGTGGTACAGCCATTAACTGGGCATTACACAAAAACTCAAATATCGCACAAGTTGTCGACAAAGACTACACTGTCGCGTTGTTCGAACTACTGCGCAACTTCCCATTATATGAAGTAACAAGTGGCTTAGCAATTATTTTGATTTTCACATTTATTGTGACAAGCGCCGACTCCACAACACATATCGTTTCAGGTATGGCGACAGGCGGTGTCGAAAATCCGAAACGTAAACACAAACTCGTATGGGGACTGTTAATCGGCGGTATTTCAGTGGCATTGACAGTTGCCGGTGGTTTAACTAGCTTACAAACCGCTTCTGTCGTAACAGGTCTACCATTCTCGATTATTTTATTACTTATGATTTTCTCATTAATGCGTGCATTGCGACGTGAACCAACCGAACACTTTAAAATGACACACATTGAAGACGAAAAAGACTTCACAAAAACCATCGAAGAACGTGAAAAGAACGATGAAATGTAAGGAGGTTGGGACAAAAGCGTTTAAATTTATTGCGTCTCAGCTCCATTCATTAGTGATGGTTTCATTGTAGTTTCTCATTAAAGTTCAACAACCAAATTTAACGCCCTAAAAGCTAGCATTGCGCACGACTTTTAGGGCTTTTTTATAAAAGTTATTTTTACAGTAATTGTCACTGTCCATTTATACCGTTTTCATTTATGATATACATAGTAAATATTAACGAAGAGGTGACATTCATGCGAATCGGTATTGATGCGGGTGGGACATTAATTAAAGTAGTCATCGAACAAGATGATCAACGTACGTATCAAACGCATTTATCTACAGAATTAGAGAAAGTGGCAGCGTGGCTCAATGACCAACCATGTCAGGATATACATATTACAGGCGGGAAAGCGAAAATGTTGAATGATTTACTCAACTGCGATGCCCAAACGTATATTGAATTTGATGCGGCTGCAAAAGGCATTCAAATACTACTTAAAGAACAAGGAACACAGATTGACCGCTATATTTTTACTAATGTAGGTACTGGAACATCCATTCATTTGTCAGATCCGTCTGGTCAACAACGTGTCGGCGGAATTGGTACAGGTGGCGGGATGATTCGTGGTCTCGGCTATCTCCTCACAGAAATTAATGATTATGAAACATTAACGAATCTTGCACAAAACGGCAATCGCGATATTATCGACTTAAAAGTGAAACATATCTATAAAAACGATACACCCCCGATTTCCGGTGAATTGACGGCTGCCAATTTTGGAAATGTCCTTCACAACTTAGACCAAACATTCACAGATGCCGATAAACTTGCTTCTGTTATGGGTGTCGTTGGCGAAAGTATCACGACCGTGTCGATTCATGTTGCACGTGAACATCACGCTGAAGATGTCGTCTATATCGGTTCATCATTCCACAATAATCCGCTCCTTCAACAAGTCGTGACGGATTATACCATTTTACGTGGATTCAAACCGCATTATTTAGATAACGGTGCTTTTTCAGGGGCATTAGGTACACTTTACCTATAAACCAAAAGTGGGAAGCTAACCTTGCATTATCAAGGTCACCTTCCCACTTTTTTACTTAAAATGTTAATTCGTTCGCTAATTTTTGTGCAGATACGATTGTACCTACAACGCCTGGTTTAACATCAATCGCCACATAACGATTATCATCACGCAGCTCATCTAACCATTCCGCAAAGACTTCCCCTTCTACATCAATCAATTCAAATGATTCGAAGTCTTCTTCTGCCACTTTTTCCGCACGTTTGCTCAAACTCCATACCGGCATAAAGTGTGATTGTTCAAAGTTGTCATTTTCATCATATACTACCGCAAATTGTTTCATACCTTTTTGCGTCAGGCCATATACTGTATCTGACTTGGCAACATCTTGTACAAATTCACGAATACGAATATTGTCCAATTCCGTCATAATATCGTTAACAGCTTCAACGATTTTAATCTCATGACCCGCTGCTTTGTCGGTAACGTTCACTAACGCTTCGTCTTCATCATCAAACATATCGTCCAGTTCATATGTCGCAAAACGGTCAATATCCATTGTGATCAGCTTATCGTATGGGACATCAAACTTCTGCAAGTATTCTTCTGCCAATGACTCGCGCGTCCAAAAACAGAAGTATGGACGGTCTTGATATGTGTGCTTAATAATCTTTTTGTCTTTAACTGCAATAAAAAATTGCTCGTTCGTTAATATATCTTTATAAAAACGTTCACTTTTATAAGACATGCTATGACTCCTTCACTGTTCATTCTCTTTATCGACTAAGTCTGTTAGTTAGACTATAACATACTTTAGACATCTTGCATAAGAGAACAATGACTCTGTCTATCTAATCGCTACAATGAACCTATTCTGTCAAAAGACCTGCCTGTTCCAGAAATGCGCGCTCATAGTCTGCAATGGTTTCATCACTGTCGGCGTGCCAAATACAACCGAATCGTGAATCGACATGGTGGTCTGTGTACCAATCGCCGTCATAGTACGAGAGTGGAAAGAGTACGCCTTTTTGAATAAACGTTTTGATTGTTTCATGAAAACGTTCATTGTCACCTTTCGCAACGTAGCTATAAAATTTATGATGCGATCCTTCTAATTCTGAAGCGAGCAACAACATACTCGTCGAACCATTTTGACGATAATTTAAATCAATCGCATACACGTCGCCATCTGCATCTTCTAAAATATCAAAACCTGCGATACCAATAAAACCGAGTTCCACTGCCTTTTTCATTAATGCATAGCCTGCATCAATAACCGCTTGTGGCACGTGCTGGGCATTGATATTCCCCTTGTAAAAACCATATTCGTTCGTCAATTGTTTCGCGGCTCCAAGGTAGATAATCCCTTTATCCGGATGTTGCGCAAATTGCACACAGTAGTTACCTACCGCTTCTACACATTGTTCGATAATCAAAGTATCCGTTGCTTCCTCCGCTTTTTTCACACGTACAATCGCTTGTTCTAACTCGTCTTGTGTATAACAAATCATGACACCGTAACCACCTGCTGTCGGCAATTCGTCACCCGGCTTAATAACGACAGGCAATGGCCAGTTGCGTACGACCTGTTCAAATTCTTCAAATTCAACGACTTCACGGCGTGGCAAATATTTACCTTCTGTCCATTCCGGAATTTTAGATTTGTTATTGAGGTCTACAAACGTCTGCTTATCCATCGCATACTGCTCTGCCGGTACTAAGTTCTCACCGTGCACATATTGAAAGTAAATCTTGCGTCCTTCGTCTTTAGACAACCGTTGTAATAACGTTTCATACGATGTTTGGTCCTTAAAATAATACAGATTATCAGGAATTGAATGGTCGACTAAAGCAAATAGTTGTGCAAGTTTATCCGTAACACTTGCTTCATGCACGATGACCGGCATATCTGCAATTAATAGCTCTCTCGCAGATAAAAAGTTCGATTGATGTTCATCCGGCTCCAACCACGGATTCGAAATGTATGACGGTCGAGATGAATAAATAACGTCATCATCATATAATTGTGCCATTGTGATATCCGGGTATTTGTTCTTTACATCGGTCATAATAATTGCTCCCTTAATAATTGGTGTTCATGTTGAATCTTCTTAAGGTGCTCTGTATCTTCAATTAATCTTGCGCCCATCAACGCAATGATTTTTGCGCCTTTGATGAGTGCTTTATCTCCCATTGGGCTTGCGGCTGCTTCTCTAAAACGATGCGTATGTCCTACTAAGCTGCGTGGTCCAATCTTAACGTGCGGATGAATCGTTGGCACGACATGACTGACGTTACCAGTGTCTGTTGAACCAAAGCCAAAGTCATCATGACTCACTTCTTCGCCTAGTTCTTCTGCATAGGTTTCAAACAATTCGTCTAACAATGGTGCTTTAATAAATTCATTCACACCATTTTGAATCGGACCAAATTCATAATTACAGCCTGCCTGTAACGCTGCACCTTTCGCAATATCGTGTACGCGCTCTGTTAAAACATCTAAAGACTTACGTGTTGTGCCACGTGTGTAGAAACGGGCATGTGTAAAGTCAGGAATAATGTTCGCCGCTTTACCACCATCTAGTATCACACCGTGAACACGTTCTGACGGCTGAATATGTTGGCGTAATTGTGCGATACCATTGAAGAAACTTAACATTGCATCCAGCGCATTGCGTGCTTCATACGCATTTTCGGAAGCGTGCGCACTACGTCCAAAGAACTTAATGTCTAACACGTCTACTGCTAATGTGTGAATCGTTGGGTACGTTTCGTTGCCTGGATGAATCATTAAAGCAACATCGACGTCAATCAGTCCTTCTTTCACATATGAAGCTTTTGCGGAACCATTTTCCCCACCTTCTTCTGCCGGACAACCGTACACGACAACTGTACCGCCGATCTCATCAACGACTTGCTTCAATGCCACACCTGCCAGCACGCTTGATGTTCCAATAATATTGTGACCACATGCGTGTCCTAACCCTGGTAATGCATCATATTCTGCTAAAAAGCCAATTTTTGGTCCCGGCTTATCTGATTGATATGTTGCGATAAAGCCTGTCGCATGACCAGCTATATCACGTTTCACTTCAAAATCATTGCGCTTTAAATGGTCAATGAGCAAACGCGATGCAAACAACTCTTCGTTACCCAATTCTGGACGCTCATGTATTTGATGACTCATATCTAAGTAGTGAAGCCTATTATTATCTATATAATCTAAAATTTTCTGTTTTACTGTAACCAAAAGAAAAAGCTCCTTTCAAAATAAAAAAATTACCAACATCGACATAACGCAATATTTATCAAGTGCGGTATGTACAAAGTTGATAACATTTTGTCCATGTCATTTATCTGTCAGCAATCTCGCTGTTGGAATTAGCACCTTTATCGTCATCGATCAGGTTGCAGGGTTTCACAGGGCCAAGTCCCTCCACCACTCTTGATAAATTATTATTTAATTATTACTCATTCTATCGGATTTATAATCATTTGTCATGTGATTTTGTCGATATTTTCAAAATTTTCTTCGGTATTTTGCATTAATCCGCTTTCATCAATCGAGCAGTCCCCTTTTACTTTCTGAGGAATATGATAGAATAACGTTAAATAACAAAGGAGGCGCTACTATTATGCCAAAAATGAATGTCGAAAGTTTTAACTTAGATCACACGAAGGTTGTGGCACCCTATATTCGTCTAGCAGGAAAAATGACTGGTGCCAATGGAGATGAAATTCATAAATACGATATTCGCTTCAAGCAACCAAACAAAGAACATATGGATATGCCAGGTTTACACTCACTAGAACACTTAATGGCAGAAAATATCCGTAACCATACAGATAAAGTTGTCGATTTAAGTCCAATGGGTTGTCAAACTGGCTTCTATGTATCGTTCATCAACCATGATAACTACGATGATGTGTTAGATATTGTTGAGAAAACAATTCATGATGTGCTTAATGCGACAGAAGTGCCTGCCTGTAACGAAGTACAATGTGGCTGGGCTGCTTCTCACTCATTAGAAGGTGCCAAAGTCATCGCTCAAGCATTCTTAGACAAACGCGATCAATGGCATGATGTGTTTGGTGAAGGCTAAAACATGATAAATAAAAACACGGATGCGTCTCTGCACCCGTGTTTTTTTGGGAGTGGGACGGGAATCTCATTTATCAAAAAAGATTCCGTCGTCCCATCCCTGTTTATTTATAGCTTACGTATCCATGCCATTAAAACGAACTGTAATGGCAAGCGACCGTATAATGCTGTTTTAGACATTTCTTTATCGCCAAGTGGTAATTGATGACGTGCCATATAAATATTCGCTGGGAAGACCGCCCATAAGAAAGCAATCATCGCGTGTTTGAACCAATAACCTGGTTTCTTCAAGGCAAGTCCGATACCAAATATTAACTCCATTACACCGGTAATCCACACAATTTCCCTTTTAAATGGTAAATAATGCGGTACGATATTGCGGAAATTGCGTTCTTTCTTAAAGTGCATATAGCCTGCACCCGTAAATAAAATTGCCAACAATTGTCGACCAATCCATTTCATTGCATTCAATCCTTTTATTTCGTAATAATTTCATGGATCAGTGTTGGTACTTCACCATGTTCGCTAATTGTAATATTATCATACAATTTTGCTTTCACTTGTTCAACGTCTTCTTGGTTCGCATAGATTGTTAATAGTGATTCGCCTTCTTCAACAGCGTCGCCCACTTTTTTGTTTAAGACAAGTCCAACTGCTAAGTCGATTGTGTCTTCTTTCGTTTGACGTCCTGCACCTAACATCATAGACGCGATACCAATTTCATTTGCAATCATTTCAGATACGACACCTGATTGTTTCGCAGGTAATTCAAATGTGTATTTTGCAGTCGGTAACTTAGATGGATCATCTACAACAGATGCATCTCCGCCTTGATTACTTAAGAACACTTTGAATTTCTCAAGTGCTTTACCATTATCAATGACACCTTGTAACATTTCACGTGCTTCTTCTAATGTCTCAGCTTTTTCTGCTAACACAACCATTTGTGAACCAAGTGTTAACACTAATTCTGTTAAATCTTCTGGGCCTTCACCTTTAAGCGTATCAATCGCTTCTTTCAATTCAAGTGCGTTACCAATTGCACGGCCTAATGGTTGACTCATATCAGAGATAATCGCCATTGTGTTACGGCCCACTTGGTTACCAATTTTAACCATCGCATTCGCTAATTGTTCAGCGTCTTCAACCGTCTTCATAAATGCACCATTACCTGTTTTAACATCCAGTACAATTGCGTCTGCACCTGCTGCAATTTTTTTACTCATAATTGATGATGCAATTAATGGAATAGAATTTACCGTACCCGTTACATCACGTAATGCATAGATTTTCTTGTCTGCTGGTGTTAAGTTACCAGTTTGACCGATAACCGCAAGTTGATCTTCATTCACTAACTTAATAAAGTCATCTTCAGAAATTTCAACATGGAACCCTTCAACCGCTTCTAACTTATCAATCGTGCCACCTGTATGACCTAATCCACGACCACTCATCTTAGCAACCGGAATATCCAATGCTGCTACTAATGGTGCCAATACAAGTGTTGTTGTATCACCTACACCACCTGTTGAGTGCTTGTCGACTTTAATCCCTTTAATATCTGAGAGATCGATTTGATCACCAGATTCAACCATCGCCATTGTTAAGTCCGCGCGCTCTTCATCTGTCATATCTTGGAAGAAAATCGCCATCGCTAAACTCGACATTTGGTAATCCGGAATATCACCTTTCGTATAGCCATCCACAAAAAACTTAATCTCTTCCGTTGTTAATGCATGGCCGTCTCTTTTTTTTGCGATAATGTCTACCATTCTCATGATAATTCTCCTCTTCTCTCTTAATCTATTTAAATGGCGTATTTGTAAACACACCATTCATCATGTAAGCCTTTTCTATTCTATTATAAATGATTCTATTGCATTTGATAAATATTATGAGTTATAAATCGTAAAAATTTTGATTTCTATTTTTCACAGATCAGGGCGTGAGACAGGTAGTGGGACAGGAATCTTATTTTTCTAAAAAGATTCCGTTGTCCCCCCGGCAAGGCTGAGTATGTGTGATAAAGATTGAACAGCGTAATTTCACGCCAGTCAGCTATTGCCCCCTACATTAATACTCACACTTAAATTGAATATTGCTTATAATGTCTCCGCTACTATGCCTAGCAAGATTTGTGTCAACTTATACATCACTTGTCACGCACATTGTTAATATTCGACTTAGACACATTTCTAGGGTTGAGACAAAGCCGCTAGTCCCTTTCATTTCACTCCTTAATCGACATTTCAGAGCAGGTCTGTTATCTTTAAGGTAATCCATAAAAATATATTCAAGGAGCTGTTTGTTATGACACAAGGTACACCACATATTCAACCAAACGGAACAAAAATTGCTAAGACGGTATTAATGCCAGGCGATCCATTACGCGCAAAATATATTGCTGATAACTTCTTAGAAAATGTAGAACAGTTCAATGAAGTACGTAATATGTTCGGTTACACAGGCACATACAAAGGAAAAGAAGTCTCTGTCATGGGTTCAGGTATGGGGATTCCAAGTATCGGTATCTATTCTTACGAGCTATACAACTTTTTCGATGTAGACACAATCATCCGCATCGGTTCTTGTGGCGCAATGCAAGAAGATATTCAACTTTACGACATCATCATTGCACAAGGTGCGTCTACAAACTCAAACTTTGTTGATCAATATCAAATCCCAGGTAACTTTGCACCACTTGGCGACTTTGATTTAATCGTCAAAGCGAAAGAAAAAGCGGATGCGATTGGCGCACGTTCACATGTAGGTAACGTATTATCTTCAGACACATTCTACAATGCCAATGCCGACTTCAACCAAAAATGGGTTGACATGGGTATCTTAGGTGTGGAAATGGAATCTGCAGGTTTATACTTAAATGCCATCCAAGCAGGTAAAAAAGCATTAGGTATCTTCACAGTATCAGACCACTTATTACGTGACGAAGCAACAACAGCAGAAGAACGTCAAAACTCATTTACACAAATGATGGAAGTTGCACTTGAAATTGCTGAGTAATCCTTCATATTAAAGATAATCCCCTTAATCATTAGCGTACATGCCTGATGATTAGGGGGATTTTTTTGTCATGCTTTTTTCTCAAGCGCTGCGTCAACCGTTTCACGTGCTGGAATGCCACCTTGTGCACCTAATGCCCTTACCGCAAAGCTCGACGCCATGTTCGCAAACTGTAATGCGGACGCCAGCGATTGTCCCTCACTTAATGCCACCGCTAACGCACCGTTGAACGTATCTCCTGCACCTGTTGTATCTACAACCTCACACGGATATGACGGCACCATATGGCGTGCGTCATCATCATAGTACGTCGCACCTTCTGCACCTAACGTCACGATCAACTTTTGCGGGTACTGTGCTAACGCCTCGTCCATGCCCACATCAAATAATTGACGACATTCACTTTCGTTTGGCGTTAAATAAGCCACTTGCTCGATTAACTTCTGTTCAAGCGGACGATACGGTGCTGGGTTCAATATCACCTGCATGCCAAGGTCAGCCGCTTTCTCAATTACTACCGCAACCGTCTCAGCTGGAATCTCTTGTTGCATCACAATAATATCGCCACGTTCAAATCGCTCTAATATCGGTAGTACAACTTCAGGCAAAATATGATTGTTCGCTGCCGGTACAAAGATAATACGATTGTCTTGTTCATACAACGTAATATGCGCTGTACCTGAATGTTCGCCCTCAATCTTCTGCATATACGTCGTGTTCACACCAAACTGTCTCAAATTATTAATAATCTTATTTCCAAACGCATCGTCACCGACCGCACCAATCATATAAACGTCACCATCTCGTTTTAACCGTGCAGCTGCTACTGCTTGATTCGCACCTTTACCACCCGGCGCCATCAGCAACGTCTCGCCTAAAACCGTTTCGCCTTGCTCAGGAATTACATCCGTCTGCACCGTCAAATCCATCGATGAACTACCGATAATTATAATGTTCTGTGTCATGACTGCTACCTCTCTATTCTATGAAAAATGATTGCTCGTCAGCAGTAGGTTGCGCCCACGTTGTTGACCATAGCTTATCTCTATTATTCGCAAAACAACGATAGCCCATATCTCGCAATGGTTTCGGAATACTCCATAACAGCACACCTAACCATTTATGACGGCCTAACGCACCTAACATTTGTACAATAGCTGTCGATTCGAACGTCAATTGCGCACCACGTTGTAAAATGACGCTATTTTTCGATGCGACTTCTGGATGTTGCGCGACTAATGCATCACCTGCATCGCTTTTCAGCGGGACAAATTGATAACTGCGCGGCAATCCATGACGAATGAGCCAAATCGCATAGTTATAGCAATAATTGCAGTTACTATCATAATAAATAATTGGCATTTTGCTCACCTCACCCTCTATAGTAAACCTTACCCGTAACAATATAAATTAATATCCCTTATGCCAAATTAACAAAGGGCAACAACGCCTCTATTACCGAGGAAATTGCTGCCCAAACATACGCTTATTGCATCGCATTTTGTTCTTTGAAATAAGTTTGTTCTTCTTGTGTCAGTTTTACAATTTTAAAGCCGATAAAGGCATAAATAATCGAAATAATTGGTACAACATAATTCAATATCGCAAATGGCGCATATTCATGTACGTGTACATTTAAGGTTGTTAAGATAAACACACCACACGTATTCCATGGTACAAAGACAGATGTTAACGTTCCGCCGTCTTCCAATGCACGTGATAAATTTTTCGGATGTAATCCTTTATCGATAAATGTCGACACGTACATACGTGACGTTACGATAATTGAAATGTATTGTTCTGAACATGATAAGTTTGTACCGAAACATGAAATAATTACTGAAGCGATCAAGCTACCTGTATTCTTCGCAAATTTCAATACAACCGCAATCAATGCCTTCAACATACCTGAATACTCAAGCAGACCCCCAAATGTCATCGCTACAAGTGTTAACGATATTGTATAGAACATTGACTCTAAACCACCACGGTTGAATAATTCATCAATCGTTTTGTTACCCGATTCCAACACATAACCTGTTTGTAGAGATTGTACAGCCGTCGCTAATGAATCGCCTTGTACAAAGATTTCTGTAAAAAATCCGAGTACTACCCCTAGCACAATCGCTGGAATGGCAGGTACTTTCAATGCAACCGCAATAATAACGATAAGCGGTACAACGAGTAACCACGGTGTGATGAAGAATGACTCATTAATCGCATGCATAATGCTATCAATACGTCCGCGATTCAGATGGTCACTCCCATACATTTGACCGAGTATGAAAAAGGCAATCAAACTAATGATTAAGCCAGGTATTGTTGTATAGAACATATGCTTAATGTGATCAAACAAATCAACGTTCGTCAAACCTGACGCTAAGTTAGTCGTATCTGACAACGGGCTCATCTTATCACCAAAATATGCACCTGAAATAACAGCACCGGCCACCATTCCTGGCGATAACCCCATACTAATACCGATACCCATTGATGCAACACCAACAGTTGCCATTGTTGACCATGAACTTCCGATAGCTAGTGACACAATACCACAAATCACAACAACAACTGCTAAAAAGTACGTTGGTGAAATCAATTTGAGTCCGTAGTAAATCATTGCTGCGACAACACCGCTACCAATCCACGCACCTATGATGAGTCCTACAAGCATGATGATGACAACCGCTGGCAAAGCGTGTTTATCCCCTTATACATCATCTCTTCCACTTCTTCCCATTCATAGCCGTGGCACATTGTAATAATAATCGCAACGGTTGTGCCGATAAGTAATGGAATGTGTGGTGCTTGTTGCAACTTTACAACCGTGTACAACATTGCTGCAATCATAATGCCAAGTGTCAAAAGTGCATACCAAACATTGATCTTTTTCTTCTGTCGTTTCTTACTATTCAATTTTAACCTCTCCCCTTCACTTATATGTAAGCGATTACAAATATCATACTATTTCTGAATTTAACTAGCAAGAATTTTTAGAATATTTGACATCACTTATTTTAAGTGCTTGTCTATGTATAAATAAAATAAAGTGACGTCTGCACAGACAAACGCCACTGTTTCAATGATTATTTTTTCACTTGGATAATACGTGTATATTTTAACATTTGCGTTGAATACTTTTCTTTCACTTGCTGTGGTGTTAAGTATGTCACACCAACGATATGCCAGTTTGGATTGAAACGGTAAAATGAATCTTTATTACGACTCCATTTAATCATACTGCCGTCTTTGTTATAACGTGGCAATGTCATTTCATAGCCTTCCAAAACATTAATGAACGTCTGGAAAATATCCGGATCAATACGGTCAAACTGATCAATCACCAAATACTGTCGATCCGTTTTCGGCATTAAGTCTGTAATAAATCCTTCACGATAATAAAGTGCACCCGCCTCATTCGGTAAGTAACGACCGTACAACATTTCTTCCATAAAGTCTGGATGTCCGACTGTCATCACAGGTGTCGCATTCGCCTTTTCAACCAATGACGTCGCAGCTTTCAGACCTTCTGCTTTATCATCCGCCAATAATAGAATAAACGGCTTCACATCTTCTTCCTTAGGCAATTCATAATCGGATTTCACCGCTTCAAACTGCCCTTTCAAGCCATCATTCTCGCTCATTTCCATCATGGCGTGGTATTGCGTCGGCGTTAAGCTCGCAATCGCTTGCTTAGCATTTTCTTGTAAGAAGTACAGATTTTTAAGTTTCGGATGCTTGTTCAACGTCATCAAGCTAATCGGATGAATATCCTCAATATAACGTATTTCAATAGCCGTACTATTCGTTCTACCCGCTTCAGGCGGTCGGGTATGTATATGATGTGCCACTTCCGCGCGACCAACGATAGACTGATTCATATGTTTGTTATATACAATAATTTGGTCGCCAATTTCCAATTGTGTATAGTGGTGATAGCCGTTGCGCTTAATACCATTACGTGTATGCGTATAAATCGTATACTTCTCATCCGGTTCAAACGTCTCCGTTTCAGCCATAAAGAAATAGCGTGGAATCGTCACGTCGCCAGTACCAAGCCCTTTAATCAACTCAAACTCATCATAAGATATTTTGTTAAACAACGTTTCTTTCATATTATTCATACGAAACTCCAGCGCTTCACTACGCTTCAAATATTCCGTTGTTAAAGGTTTGAACGCCTCATTGAACTTAAATTGAACGTGTATTTTATTTTGTGCACCTGTCATAACACTTGTAATTTCGCCCCAGCCAAGCAATCCTGCGTCTGTTTGTACTTGGTAGAAAATCACTTTATCCCCTACTTGCGCCTGTTTAAACGCACGAAATCCTTGGGTTGGGTTGAACTGTGCCCCTGATTCAAAGACAGTGGTTTGTCCTACTAACGGCTCATTGTGATTCCATCTGTTATACCCACAATTTAGCCAAAAGTAATTTGTTTCTTCTGCCATGGCATATGAATCTCCTTCATCATATATTTATCTTGTTCATTATAAGTGTTTCTGTAACAAACAACAACAGCTTTTCAACAGTTTCTCTTATCAACACTTGAAAGGGTGCAGGACAGGTATCTCATTTTTTCAAAAAGATTCCGTTGTCTCATCCCAGAAAGGCTGCGTATGTGTTAAAAAAGCTTGTAAAAATCTATTTTGACGCTGGTCAGCTATATAAATACTCAACCTTAAATTGAATGTTACAGCTCCATCACTTAATACTAAACTTTGCATTCTATCATCATGTATTTTTTAATTTCTATACTCATCTTAATTACATTATCCTAGAATTTGCATTAAGCCCGCGATTACTGGAAATACGTTGACCATAATGCCGCCTAATTTCAACATATTACTGATTTCCGCATTAGGTAATGTCCATAACGTCGCAATGATGCCAATCATACCAATAACGACCGGAAAAATCATTGATGGGAATAGCGCCACGTTAAAAAAGATACACGCGCCTGATATAATGCCACATAGTAACGCAATATATAAACCGATTTTCATTATTTGCACCTCTCTCTATCTCTCATGCTGCTACATTTGTATACGCTTACTTGAACTAGTCTACAATATAATGTTCGACCAACGTTTGACGGACCTCTGCTAAATGTGAAGTCATGCGTTGTTTCGCTAATTCTGCATTTTGCTGTTCGATTGCTTTCAAAATAGCAATATGTTCTTCAAGTAGACGCTCCATTGTCTTTTCACGATTGTACAAATAAATATGGCGTGTGCCTTTCATCGTCTGCTGAATTAAGTCAGAAATATTATGCAACAACTCGTACAACAATTCATTATCAGACGCTTTGGCAATTGCTAAATGAAAGCGTAAGTCTGCCGCTTCGCCCGATTGATGTGTGCGCATTGCCTGTTCCATATCATTCAATGCTAATTGCATTTCTGCCAACATATCTTCTGTTCGATGTTTAGCTGCAAATTGCACCGTCGATAATTCAACAACTTCACGCAACTCCAAAATTTCTTTTACCCTTTTAGGTGTCAATGCTTGTGAGATAAAGTCAAATAACTGCGGCGTTTTCTGTTTGACGAACGTACCATAGCCATGTTTCATCTCGACTAATCCGATAATACGCAACGCATTCAGCGCCTCTCTGACAGAAGCATTACTCACGCCGTATTCTTTTGCTAACTTTTGAATGGAAGGCAGACGTTCTCCTTCTTGTAACACACCATTTTCTATTTGTTCAATTAACCTATTTGCAATTTGCTCATAAATTTTTGGGCGTGATATCTTCATCTTGTACCTCCTTGTCACAATCGCTTTTATTGTACCAAATTTTACCGTACGAATTGCACTCATTTTCTATTATGTAATACAAATGCAATACGCTGTAGTTCTGCTTAAATTCCATTATCAAGCGTTTTATGTATTTTTTTATGCTCCAAGTAACACTATCTATATCAAATATCCATGATTTATACGATTTTATGGGCGTGAGACAGAAATCTCATTTAACAAAAAAGCGTCCGTTATCCTACCCGCATGGCTAAGTACGTTCACGCCAGTCAGCTACTGCCATCTACATCAATACTCGATTTTAAATCGTATGTTTCTATTAGGATCCCAGTCTCTTTTCGTCATGTTATTTAACGTGAACCCATCAAACTTTTACCATATTTATTCCCAAATCGCTTCGTTTTTGATATGGTGGAGTATATGTCGAAAGGAGTGCTTCCGATTGTTTAGTTTTACAAGTAAATTTTTACAACATACAAAATCAGAACGTAAAAAGCTATACAGCATGAACTTGATTAACTTTGTCTTGATGTTGTTATTACTCACTGTCTCAGCTTTACCGTTGAGCTTTGTCTTCAACTTATGGGCAACAGCTTTCTTCACTGGACAAGGCAATAGTGGCTCACTCATTCTCGTAACAGTTGGCGCCTTATTATTGATTGTCTTAATGTTCTTAATGCTGACATTTCCATTGCTCACAGGTAGTATCCGCTCAATTTATCATGCAGTTGCAGAACACGACTCAGTTAAATGGTCACACCTGTTCCAATCTTTCAAAGGAAAAGTCTGGCTTAAAAGTGTATTAGTAGGTTTAACATCAACATTGTTCATGCTTGTCGTATTCATTGTTGATTACTTTATTACCGTGGGATTACGTAACATGTTCGGCTCACTTGCAACAAGTGAAACATCCGTGATGCTTGTCTTATTTGTGATATCCATCATCTCAAGTATTTACACATGGTTAATGTTTGTATTCATCATTAATATGGTGATTGCTTTCATCAAAAACCCTCAAGATAAAGTTCGCGATGATATGAAAGCAGCTTGGCAAGCAATGCGCAATGGTCAAAAGACATTTTTATCTTTCTATATTGGCATCTTGCTATTGAATTTTGTATTATTGCTTATCACTGGTCCAGTTATCGCGACAATACAAATGAACTTGGCACATATTTCACAAAATACAGCACAAATCATCACATGGGTTGTCAACGTCCTATACTTCTTCATCCGTTACACTGTGTACTTCTTTATCATTGGTACAATCGTAACGTACTATCATCATCAAGGACGTAAAGACGCATAACTATGATAAAGTGGGACAGGAATCTTTAAAAATGGGATTCCTGTCTCGCTTTTTTGCTTATAATAAATGTTCAGCAAGAAAATGTGCAGCGCCGTCTTGATCATTATCGACAGCTGTTTCATATGCCGTTAGCGCTTTAATCCGCTCATTCGCATTCTTCATTGCAACTGTTACGCCACCTACTTTAAACATCGTACGGTCATTGTCGCTATCGCCAATTACCAATGTATCTGCAATGTCGATGTTAAAATGCGCACACATCTCTTGAATGCCAGTACCCTTGTTCACTTGATATGCCATCGTCTCTACATTGTTTGGTGTCGATTGAGAAACTTCAATTTTGAGCGTCTCCATCTGTGCTTTCATCGCATTACGAAACGTCGCAATCATCTCCAAATTCGGATGGAATAAATAAATTTTCGAGTAGTCCAAGCCTGTAGGAATCGCTGCACGCCATGTCAACTTGCTCGCTACGGCTTCTTGTCTTGATAACCATTCGCTAATCCCCACACTCTCCGGTTTATCGCCGTCTACTAAATCTAACATCCATGCTTTATCCGCTTCACATGAAAAACGTGGTTCATCAAATGGGAACACTTCATAGTAAATACCCGCTTGTTGTGCTTGATCTACAATCGCACGCACACCTTCTTCTCCTAAGCCGTGTTGGAATAGCACCTCGTCGTTAATATGACCAATTGTGCCATTCGATGAAATGATGCCATCAAACTGCATCGTCTCAGGAATTAATAATGGAATCTCTGCTTTCGCACGTCCTGTTGCTAAAAAGACTTTATACCCTGCCTTTCTAAGCTGCGCAATCACATCCGCTGTATAATCAGAACTGCGATTGTTTTCACGCAAAATCGTACCGTCCATATCTAAAAATATCGCCTTAACTTGTCGCATCGTTGCCTATCCTTTCATCGATAATCTTCTCGTATAAAGTGTGTCATCTTCTCAATATAAAAGCAATCAAAACCCCTTTATTGGCGAATCATTTGGTAGCGTCCTTGTTGGTGTTGGAGCGTCACCGGCATATCAAATAGTTCTGTCAAATGGCCACTTGTTAATGTTTCTGCAATCGGGCCACTTGCACGTGCAACACCTTGTTTAAGCAACAGTGCATGTGTAAAATCTGCGGTCACTTCTTCAACAAAATGCGTGACATAAATAACTGCCATATCTGAATAATCGTCATGCATCCCCGTTAACATATCTAATAACTGTTCACGTCCGACAAAGTCCAAGCCATTACACGGTTCATCTAAAATAAGTAACTTTGGTCGTGTAACAAGTGCCCGTGCTAACAGTACACGCTGTTGTTCCCCGGTCGATAAGCGTCCGAAATAATCATTTTCAAAGCGCGTCATATCAAAACGTGCCAGCATGTGTTGGGCGAGCGCCACATCCTGTTCAGTCGGAGTTTGATAGACGCCGATAGACTTATAAATACCGCTCAGCACGACATCTCTAACCCGTTCACCTTCCGCAAATCGATCACGTAAACTCCCTGATACATAACCAATCTGTTCGTGTACACGATGTGCCGAATAGCCTTCTCGTCCTGGTGTCATCCCAAACAAACTGACCTCGCCTTGTGTGGCAAAATCATAGGCTGTGATAATATTCAACAATGTACTCTTCCCAGCACCATTCATGCCGTAGACTAACCATTTCTCACCTGGTTGAATGTGCCATGAAATGTCTTGAAGTAACTGTTGACCACCTTTACGTTTTGCCATTTCTTTTAAAATAATCATCCAAAATCCCCCTTTGTTTATCTTGCTATTCAAAAAAGGCTGACTTCACAAAAGATGAAATCAGCCGAATGTTTTTATTGAGTTTATCTTACTGCAACCTATTCTACTGTTACAGATTTTGCTAAGTTACGTGGTTTATCCACATCTAAGTCACGGTGTAATGCCGCATAGTATGAAATCAATTGTAATGTCACAACTGATACTAATGGTGTTAACAATTCGTGTACGTGTGGAATCACATATGTGTCGCCGTCTTTTTCAAGACCTTCCATTGAGATAATACATGGGTTCGCACCACGAGCTACGACTTCTTTCACATTGCCTCGGATAGATAAGTTCACGTGTTCTTGTGTTGCTAATGCCACGACTGGTGTACCTTCTTCAATCAATGCGATTGTACCGTGTTTTAATTCCCCACCAGCGAAACCTTCAGCTTGAATATATGAAATCTCTTTTAACTTCAATGCACCTTCTAGGCTGACATTGTAGTCTACCGCACGACCGATAAAGAATGCGTTGCGTGTTGTTTCTAAGAAGTCTGTCGCAATTTGTTCCATTTTTGGTGCGTCATCAACGATTGTTTCGATAGCTGCAGTCACTTTTGCAAGTTCTGGCAATAAGTCAACATCTGTTTGACGACCACGTGCTGTCGCAACAACTTGCGCTAAGATTGATAATACCGCAATTTGTGCTGTATATGCTTTTGTTGATGCAACGGCAATCTCTGGACCTGCATGTAACAATAACGTATGATCCGCTTCACGAGATAATGTTGAACCAGCAACGTTTGTAATTGTTAATGAACGATGACCTAATTTTGTTGTTTCAACGAGTACCGCACGGCTATCTGCTGTTTCACCTGATTGTGAGATGTAAACGAATAATGGACGTTCAGATAATAATGGCATGTTGTAAACAAATTCTGATGCTACGTGTACTTCTGTTGGTACGCCTGCCCATTTTTCTAAATACTCTTTGCCGACTAAGCCTGCATGATAGCTAGTACCTGCAGCGATAATGTAAATGCGGTCTGCGTTTTGAACATCTTTAACAATCTCTGGGTCAACACTTAAGTTACCTTGATCGTCTTGGTACGCTTGAATAATACGACGCATTGCTGCAGGTTGTTCATGAATTTCTTTTAACATGTAGTGTGCATAAACACCTTTTTCAGCGTCTGATGCGTCAATTTCAGCTGTGTAGCTTTCACGTTCAACAACATTACCTTCTAAGTCTTTAATAACGACTTGATCACGTTGTACTAACACAACTTCTTGGTCTTTTAATTCTTTGTATTCGCTTGTTACTTGAATCATTGCTAATGCATCTGATGCGATAACGTTGAAGTTGTCACCAATACCTACAAGTAATGGTGATTTGTTTTTCGCTACATAGATAGTGTCGTTGTCTTCGCTATCTAATAAACCAAGCGCATATGAACCGTGTAATAATGAAACCACTTTTGTAAATGCTGCTTCTGTTGTCATACCTTGATTAGCAAAGTATTCCACTAATTGTACGATAACTTCTGTATCTGTTTCTGACACAAATGTAACATCCGAAACATAAGTATCTCTTAACTCTTCATAGTTTTCGATCACACCGTTGTGTACAAGTGTATAACGACCACTTGCTGATTGATGAGGGTGTGAGTTTTCATAGTTCGGCACACCATGTGTCGCCCAACGTGTATGTCCAATACCCGCTTGACCATCAATATCATTGTCAGCCGCTTTACGTAACTCAGCAATACGCCCTTTTGCTTTTGTCACAGTAACCTCTTTGTCATCACGTGTCGCGATACCCGCTGAGTCATAGCCACGATATTCTAACTTTTCTAACCCACGTAATAAAATTTCTTTTGCTTTCTCATAACCAATATAACCTACAATTCCGCACATAAATCTTTTCCTCCATTACAAAATAACGGTACCTCAAGCTGTGTTTGCATTGTCTGTATTCTGCTTTAATACATCACAATAGAAACGACACCTTGTGCATCGCTTTTTCTCAGTTTTTAAATTTGTGTTTGGCGATCTTACTAACTTTGTCCAAAAAGTTGCCCTCTTGTTTTAATTAATAAGCTAACGAATGAGCCACATCCGGGATAGCATCCGCCGATCTGATTCGATCACTATCCTCCTCGTCTACAAGCCTGCTAGTTCATCTCAATATACACTCTGCTTTAGTCTATATCTCCTCGATCAACCGCCCGTACTTGTGCTGGCGCTTTGTCGTTTAACCTCACAATCCTCCTTCTCTTTTTGAATATATCTCATTTTACACTGATGAAAACAATCATTGCAAATAAAACTGCTATTTTCATCTAAAATATTAAGCAATTTGTCCACATTTCGTTCATCAATTCTTGTCATGACGCCTTAATCATTATTTGTCATTTTAGGCCTGCCAATACAGCATTTTCTATTCATTGTCGCTAGGCCCTACCACACCTATGATGAAGTTAGAACGACACATTCAATGAAATGAAAGGATGATAAAAACTATGTCAAACACACACGCAAAAGCACAACAAGCTATGAAAGTACGTGTGCAACGCAATGTCCAAGCGTTCGGCTCATTTCTATCGAGCATGATCATGCCAAATATCGGCGCATTTATCGCTTGGGGACTGATTACCGCCTTATTTATCCCGGACGGCTGGTATCCAAATAAAGAACTTGCCGCAATGGTCGACCCGATGATCAAATACTTGATTCCACTTCTTATCGCATTTAGTGGTGGACGTCTTGTCCATGACCTTCGCGGTGGTATCGTCGGTGCAACTGCCACAATGGGGGTTATTGCTGCATTCCCTGAAACACCTATGTTAATCGGTGCCATGATAATGGGGCCACTCGTTGGTTGGATGATGAAAAAGGTCGATGCCTTCTTACAACCACGCACACCAAACGGCTTAGAAATGCTCGTGAATAACTTTTCGGCTGGTTTCTTAGCCTTCTTTATGACCATTCTTGGCTTCAAAGCACTCGCACCAGTTGTATCTGGTCTAATGCACTTGTTAGGTATGGGCGTTGACTTCTTAATTGGTAAACACCTGCTTCCTTTAGTCAGCGTACTCATCGAACCTGCCAAAATCGTCTTTTTAAACAATGCGATTAACCACGGCGTACTGACACCGTTAGCGGCAGATCAAGTGAGTGAAGCCGGCAAATCTATTTTGTACACATTAGAGTCAAACCCTGGACCAGGTCTCGGAATTCTCCTTGCATACATGGTCTTCGGTAAAGGCACTGAAAAAGCAACGTCATACGGCGCAGCATTCATCCACTTTATTGGTGGGATTCATGAAATCTACTTCCCGTATGTCTTAGCACGTCCATTGCTTATCCTAGCAGCCATTGCTGGTGGCATGACGGGTGTTGCGACATTTAGCTTATTTAACTTTGGGTTAACAAGCCCTGCATCACCAGGATCAATTTTCGCATACCTTGCCGTTACACCAAAAGGTGGCTATCTCATTATGTTACTCGGCGTCTTCTTATCAACGCTTGTAACGTTTATCATCGCTAGCATTATCTTAAAATTCACAAAAAATCCTACGAAGAGTCTTTCTGATGCGACAGCACAAATGGAAGCAACAAAAGGTAAAAAATCAACAGTTAGCAGTGCATTAACAGAAAAAACTAACGCAGCGTCAACAGATGAAACTGATACTGAAGCGTTATTAAATCGCTACGACACAGAAGACGTAAGTGCACATAAATACCACGATGTCACACAAGTCATCTTTGCTTGTGATGCCGGTATGGGTTCAAGTGCGATGGGTGCCAGCATGTTACGTAAAAAGTTTGAAAAAGCAGGCATTGAAAACGTCACAGTTATCAACAAAGCCATCAACCAATTAACAGATGATGCACAACTCGTCATCACGCAGAAAAAGTTAACAGATCGCGCGATTAAACAAGTACCAAACGCAATTCATTTATCCGTTGATAACTTCTTAAATTCACCTCGCTATGAAGCGTTAATGACTCAAATCAAAGCCGATCAACAACAATAATGCTGTGTGGAGAACAAGAGGTTGGGACAAAAGCGGTTAGGATTTGAGCAGAACCGAACGATGAGCAAAATTGCTTTTTGATTTTGCCGAAATCGTGGAAGTTCTGTCGAAAATCCTGCTTTTGGGACACCATTTATCGGTTTCCCAGTACTTAAATTTATTGTATCCCAACCTCCCTCTCCCACTTTTTTCACACAAGCAAAGGGGTGAAATATTTATGTATATGGGGACGAGAGAACGTCAAATTATAGCCATTTTACTCAAAAACAAAGGGTATCCAGTCAACCTTTTCGATATTGCACAACAACTTGCCGTTTCTTCACGTACTGTCCATCGCGAACTGAAAAATCTCGATACGACGTTAAGTGCCTTTGATATCACACTCAGGCGCATTAAAAACAAAGGCATCTTGCTTGAAGGCGATGACACAGCATTCGATGCACTCACACAAGCATTGAACGCTTTAGAAGTCGTTGATTTAACGCAAGAAGAACAAAAGGTCATTGTGCTATACGCCTTAATTCAAAGTGGAGAGCCTGTCAAACAGATTAGTCTTGCTTCCGAAATTGGGGCGTCACTTCCTCAACTTACGAAAGTACTCGATGACTTATCTGTAGATTTGCATCAATTTCATATCAAGTTAGTACGCAAACGCGGTGAAGGTATTTCAATTATTGGCAGTGAAATGCAGAAACGTGCGCTATTAAGTCAATTAATGATCGAGCGCCTTAACAGTACGAGTGTCTATTCCGTTATTGAAAACCATTTTGTGTTCCAAACGCTGAATCAGGAACGATTACCAATGGTCGATATGAAGGACATTTTCCAAGTGGAGCGTTTGTTAATGGACGACTTGGATCAATTGCCATACACGTTAACAGAATCTAGTTACTTGGCACTCATCGTGCATATTGTACTCAGCATTGAGCGGATGAAGCACCAGCAATTTGTTTCCGTAGAGCCAAACATTATTGCGGAAGTACGTGACACGCTTGAATTTCAAATTGCGACACATATTGCTGAACGATTAGGGCATCACTATCAGGTCGCTTTTGACGAATCAGAAATTACGTTTATGACGATTCATTTACGTGGCGCAAAACGACGCAATGATAAGGATATTCCGACACAGGAAAGTAATCGTGCACTTGTGAATCGCTTGATTGATGACGTCATTGCACAGACGACGTATCAATTTGACTCACGCTCAGAATTAGAGACTGGTCTGCTGTTGCATTTACCGCCAGCCATTAACAGGATACGCGCCAATATTAAAACGTACAATCCAATGACACAACGCATTCGTTCAACGTATCCGACACTTTACGATGCCATTGCACGAAGCCTTGAACAAGCACTGCCATCGTTAACATTTCCGGATTATGAAATTGCCTTTCTTGTCTTACATTTCGGTGGTGCCATTTCTAAGAATAAACGTACAACAAAAGTACTTGTCGTATGTAGTAGCGGTATTGGTACGAGTCGCATCCTTGCTAACCGTTTGCGCGAATCGTTTCCAATGATTGACGACATTACGCAGGCGGCAGTGAGTACGTTGAAGACACATGATTTAAACGATTATGACGCGATTATTTCAACGATTGAGTTAGATATTAATGAGCCTTATTTAACGGTGAATCCTTTATTGCCTGAACATGAGTTGGCACAAACGACTACATTTTTACAAGAACAACTGGCAACGAAGGACACACAGCCATTGACGATGGTGCAAAAGGAAACAGAGAGGACACAGTCAAATCACGCAGTCTCATTAGATGGTGTGAATCAAAAACTCACGTTAGTGGACGAATGTTTATCACTCGTTACTGACTTAACTGTTTCAGAAGTTGACTATCGTGACTTAGGCGATGAACTTGCGGAATACCTTGCTGATCAAGGCGTTATTACAAATGTACAAGAAGTTGCGCAACGGTTAGTCGAACGAAATCAACATCAAAGCTTTACGTTAACTCCCTATCCCGTGGCAATTCCTCACATGACAGACGCACACATTTTAAAGCCACATTTTAGCATTGGCAAATTAACAAATCCTATTAACCTTTCGACAAATGAGCCTATTCATTATGTGATTTGTGCCGTGTTGCCTGAAACGAGTCAATTACAACCACTTATTAGCCAGCTATATAGCTATGTCACAGAACACTTAGACAATCTCGACACGTGGTTATCGGAAGCAGCAGAAGTTGAACAAGCATTGAAACATCAAATATTAACATTCATTAAACAAACCTTATAGGAGTTGAAATACAATGGAAAACTTATTACGTGATGACAACATTTTATTAAATCAATCATTTAATTCACAAGAAGAAGCAATTAAACGTGCAGGACAGCTACTCGTTCAAAGCGGTGCAGTGACAGAAGACTACATCCCAGCAATGTTAGAACGTGAAAACATCGTCTCTACGTATATGGGCAACTGGCTGGCAATTCCACACGGTACAGATGACGCGAAATCAGCAGTGTTAGATTCGAGCTTAGCCCTTCTACAAATCCCTAATGGCTTAGATTGGGGCGGTGAAGAAGTCAAAGTCGTTATCGGCATTGCAGGTAAAGACGGCACGCACTTAGAACTGTTATCTCAAATTGCCATTGCATTCAGTGAAGAAGAAAACGTAGAAAAAATCGTCAACGCACAAACAACATCAGAAATTCGACATATTCTTGAGGAGGCGGATGTGTAATGAACGCACTACACTTTGGCGCTGGTAATATCGGTCGCGGATTTATCGGCTTAATATTAGCAGACAACAACTACCACGTTACCTTTGCAGATGTGAATGATACCCTTGTTAACGCATTAAAAGAGGCACAACAATATGACGTAACACTCGCAGACCCCGAACATACAACAACAACTGTTAAAAATGTAACAGGTTTACACTCAGTTCAAGATCAAACAGTACTTGAAACAGAAATTGAAACTGTCGACTTAATTACAACTGCTGTAGGCGTGAACATTCTGCCAATCGTTGCCAAGACATTAGCACCGATTTTGAAAAAACGTACAACACCAGTTAACGTTGTCGCTTGTGAAAATGCCATCAACGCAACTGATCAATTAGCAGCAGCAATCCGTGAATTAGTCGGCGAACTACCTGATTGCGTACACTTTTCAAATGCAGCCGTCGACCGTATCGTCCCTGCGCAATCACACGACAATGTTTTAGACGTGACAGTCGAGCCATTTTTTGAATGGGTTATTGAAAGTCCGACTTGGTATGGCGACAAACTCACAGGTGTCACTTACGTAGATAACTTAGCGCCTTATATTGAACGCAAACTCTTAACGGTTAATACCGGACACGCCTATCTCGCATATGCCGGGCAATATTACGGCCATCAAACAATTTTAGAAGCGATTCAAGATGCGCCGGTGGCTGACGGACTTGAACAAGTTTTAACGGAAACAAGTCACTATATCGAAACACAATTCGATATTGATGACGACACGCAATCAAACTATCGTAAAAAAATCATCGCCCGTTTCTATAACCCGAACCTCTCAGATGACATCGTTCGTGTTGGACGTGGCGTATTGCGTAAGTTAGGACCCGAAGACCGTATTATCAAGCCATTAAAAGCATTGGTACAAGCAGGTCAACCACACGACGCGTTGACACAACTTGCTGCCTTCGCATTGCGCTATGAAGATGCACAAGATACTGAAACAGTAGAGAAAAATAAACAACTTGCCGAACAAGGTATCATTGCATTCTTACAACAACATGCACAACTTGATACAGCAACTGCGGAAACAATCAGCGCAGTCTATCACAAATTATAAGATAGCAAAAACCCGTGACCTTCTCATAAGATCACGGGTTTCTTTTCATGTTGGCTTATAAGCCCATTTTTTCTTCTACAACATCTGCAATCGTCTGCGCAAAACGCAATGCATCTTCATCCGTTTTCGCTTCAACCATCACACGTACAAGCGGCTCAGTACCAGACGGACGTACTAAAATACGACCTTCTCCGTTCATTTCCACTTCAACACGTGACATCACTTCTTTAACATCAGCGTTATCTTCCACGCCATATTTATCAGTAACTCTCACGTTCACAAGTGATTGCGGATATTTCTTCATTTGTGCAGCTAACTCACTTAACTTTTTGCCTGAGCGCTTCACAACCGCCGCAAGTTGTACACCTGTTAATAAACCATCACCAGTTGTGTTATAGTCCATCATCACGATATGACCTGATTGTTCGCCACCTAAGTTGTAATTGCCACGACGCATTTCTTCAACAACGTAGCGATCCCCAACTTTCGTTTTGTTCGACTGAATACCTTCCGCTTCTAACGCTTTGTAGAAACCTAAGTTACTCATCACTGTAGATACAATCATGTTGTCATTCAATTCATGGTTTTTCGCCATTTCTTGACCAATGATAAACATAATTTGGTCACCATCCACAATATTACCTTGCTCATCAACCGCGATTAAACGGTCACCGTCGCCATCGAACGCCAAACCAAAGTCACAGCCTTCTTCAACAACTTTTTGCGCTAAAGGTTCTGGATGCGTTGAACCAACACCTTCATTGATGTTATAACCGTCCGGGCTACAACCAATTGTAACAGTATCCGCTTCAAGGTCACCGAATAAGAATGGCGCAAGAGATGCCGTCGAACCATTCGCACCGTCTAAACCAATCTTCAAGCCTTCTAAATTCACTTCTACCGTCGATTTTAAGTAGCTCAAGTACTTTTGTGCACCTTCAAAGTAATCAGATGTATGCACAATTTGCGTACCTGTTGGTCGTGGTAATTCCGTTTGCGTATCATCTAATAACGCTTCAATCTCTTGCTCTTGTGCATCTGACAATTTAAAACCGTCAGAACCAAAGAATTTAATACCGTTATCTGCCACTGGATTGTGTGATGCTGAAATCATGACACCTAACTCAGCTTCCATCTCACGTGTTAAATAGGCAACACCTGGTGTCGAAATAACGCCTAAGCGCATCACTTCCGCACCAATTGACACAAGCCCGGCAATTAAGGCGTTCTCTAACATTTCACCAGAAACACGTGTATCTTTCCCCACTAAAACACGTGGATGTTCTTTATGTGCGTTATGTGCTAATACATAACCACCGTATCTCCCTAATTTAAATGCTAACTCAGGTGTTAATTCTTGGTTGGCAACGCCTCTGACACCGTCTGTCCCAAAATATTTACCCATAATTCATATCTCCTTTTATTTCATTCATTCAACTGAAATTGTTGCTGTTAATTCTGCTGGCTTTGCATAAGAAACTTCTTTCGGTAAATTCAACTTGACCGTTCGCGTTGTAGTCGTTTCGACACCGTTGACATCAACTTCTCCTGTGATTTCATCAATATCTTCTAACACTTCACGATCGCCATAAAGTTCAATTTCTGACTTATCTAAAGTGACATCGCTAACTTGATAACCATCAGCAGCTGTCCCTTTTTTCGTTAAATTCACCTTCACTTTTTTATGATAAGGTTCCACATCTACCGTTAAATCAACAGTAGATGGTTCCACTTGAACATCAAGCTTATTCATATTCTTATCAAAAACAGATACATTTGCTTTCGCCGTTGTTTTTTGTGCTATCTGGAAATCTTCTCTAAAGCTCGCCTTCGCAAACGCAATACGGTCCAACTGCTCTTTGCCACCAGTTACCTTCACTGTACGAACGCCCACCTTAGCATCTGAAACCTGATAGTTAGGATCAATCGCATAGCGGCTAATATTTGGCTCAACAACCACATTACGCGTCTCTTTCTTCTCGACAGAAAGTGTTGTTTCTTTCGGATACACGCGATAGTTAATATCCTTATCTAAGCCGCGCACTTGAAACGGAACAGTTTGCTCTCCCGTACTCGCATCTGTTACATCTAACGTCACTTTGTAATCTTCAACCTTTTGTGCTTGTAACACTTTAGATTGTGGACCACTCAGCTCAACATCTACCGTATCTGGCGCACCGGATACATAAAGGTTTTTGTTGTTATTAATGACTTCGACAGGCACATTCTTAATCGTTTTATGACCGTCTTTCGCAATATTATCTGTCGTAAATGAATCGCCTAAGACGTTATTCACTGATAAAAAGAGTAATAATGCGATAATCAGCGCAAAAAAACGCAAGCCCCATTTAGACTCTAACATCTAATTCACACCTTTCTTTGCAAAGTGTGTTCCAAACCAATGTTCAGACAATAACTCTTCAAATACTTCCACCGAAATATCTTTACGTAGCTTGCCGTCAAAAGTCACAGAGATAGAACCTGTTTCTTCTGAGACAATAACAGTGAACGCATCAGACACCTCTGAAATACCTACCGCAGCACGATGACGTGTCCCTAAACTCTTAGCAATTTTCGGACTGTCCGACAACGGTAAATAACTTGCCGCCGTCGCAATCTTATCGCCTTGAATAATCATCGCACCATCATGAAGTGGTGTATTCGGAATAAACACATTCGTCAATAACTCTTGTGAAATATCAGAATGCATCGGAATACCCGTTTCAATATAATCTTGCAATCCTGTTTCTTTTTCAAAAACAATCAATGCACCGATGCGACGTTTCGCCATATACTGCACCGCTTTAGATACAGCTTCAATCAACTTAGGTACCTCTTCGGAAGTTGTTCCCGTATAGCGTTTAAGGAAACTTCCACGTCCTAACTGTTCTAACGCCCTTCTAATCTCAGGTTGGAAGATTACAATGATCGCTAAAAAGCCCCATTGCATAACTAAATCAAACATTCTTGAAGTCGTTGTTAACTGTAAATACTCACTAACCGCTTTACCGACCAGAATAAATAATATCCCTTTTAATAACTGAATCGCTTTTGTCCCCTTAAAGACTGCAATCAATAAGTAGATGACATACCAAACAATTAATAAATCTAGAATACCAGTGACTACTTCAAGTGTACTTAAGTTTGAAAAGAGATTTGAAATATGCATAGCATCTCCTCCGGTAATCTATTCCCATAACTTTTATTATAACAAGGATGATAGTCAATTGTCATACATCATTTGCCCGATTTACAATAATGTTTCACCGAAGAAAGAGCCCAACAATGCGACCGCCTGTTCAGCTGTATGATTCCCTTGATCTAACAGCGGATTCACCTCAACTAAATCAAGCGACGTAATCAGACCCGATTGCTGCAACAACTCTAACGCATAATGACTCTCACGGTACGTTAAACCACCCGACACCTTCGTACCCGTTCCTGGCGTTTCATTCGGATCTAATGCATCAACGTCTAACGATAAATGAACACCATCCGTACGATCTTTAAGATAATCGATACTTTCCTTTATGACTTGTTGAATACCCATCGCATCAATATCAGCCATCGTATACGTTTTAATATGATGTTGTTTAATGTATTCACGTTCTCCATAATCCAAATCACGCATCCCAATCAACACAATGCGATCAGGCGTCACTTTCGGCGCAAAGCCCCCCAATTGAACTAACTGTTCGTCACCTTCCCCAGCAAGCACATGTAACGACATACCGTGTATATTGCCAGACGGCGACTCCTCAGGAATATTCAAATCACCGTGCGCATCATACCAAATAACCCCTAACGATTCGTAGTGCTTACTTACAGCTGAAATAGACCCAATCGCTAGAGAATGATCCCCACCGAGCACGACCGGAAAATGACCTTGTTCAATGCTGTCAGATACTTTATTCATTAACCGTTCATTATATGTTAATATCTCTTCAAAATTTCTTAGTCCTTCTTGCGGACCTTGGATCTTCTCAACGTCCACACGTGGCACTTCAATATTACCACTATCTATCACTTCATGACCGATACGCTTTAATCGCTCTACCGCACCTGCATAACGTATCGCGTCTGGACCAAAGTCCACACCAAATTTTTGTTGTCCAAATAATACTGGTGCACCAATCAATTCTATTTTTTTCTTCATCTCTTATAACCCCTTTATTTGTTAATTATAATAGACAATCCCCCTTTATGATTATCTATCATATTATTGTCAGAATAATCATTAATCATGATAAAATCAAGTATTTCTATTATATATTGCTATATGGGTAAAATTGTTTCTGTCTAATTTTTTATTTCTATAAGAGGCTATCAATATGATAAAAAGCGGGTTTTTAGGGGAAGACTTTTGAATCATATAGTAACAGTGTAAAGGCGCTACTACTATAACTTATGTATCAACAAAGTATTTGAAGTGGTTCTATCAATTTGAGATGATTTTTCGAAATCTTTGCTTCTCGAATACTGGCAAAAGCGTTGGAACATCTATTTATGACTTTAGTCGCATATAACTTTATCTTAAGTTGGATGACAATATAAAAAATAATACAAGGTACTTATAATGATCTGTCTGGTACAGAAGATGAGCAGTAAAAGCATAGTATCGAACTTTATCATGTGTTGCAGACGTCCATTCTACATAGCCTTGTATGATATTTCTGTTCATCAGTGCGAGTGTTTGCATCCTACTTCCTTCAGATTCGACTTCGCAAAGGATACCCTTGTCTTTTTCCACTTCGCAATGGACACCCTTGTCTTTCGCTAACAGTTCCTACTACCAAGCCTGTAACGGACATTCACCGTCAAGTTATTACTCATGCCGAACGCACAACAAAAAACCCTACCTCGATTGAGATAGGGTCTACAAGTGAGCCATAGAGGATTCGAACCTCTGACCCTCTGATTAAAAGTCAGATGCTCTACCAACTGAGCTAATGGCTCATATGGCTGGGCTAGCTGGATTCGAACCAGCGAGTGACGGAGTCAAAGTCCGTTGCCTTACCGCTTGGCTATAGCCCAATGATGGTGGAGGGGGGCAGATTCGAACTGCCGAACCCGAAGGAGCGGATTTACAGTCCGCCGCGTTTAGCCACTTCGCTACCCCTCCGCATATGTAATTGAAAAGAAATGGTGGAGAATGACGGGTTCGAACCGCCGACCCTCTGCTTGTAAGGCAGATGCTCTCCCAGCTGAGCTAATTCTCCAAAAAGTGACCCCTACGGGACTCGAACCCGTGTTACCGCCGTGAAAGGGCGGTGTCTTAACCGCTTGACCAAGGGGCCTTATATGGCTCCACAGGTAGGACTCGAACCTACGACCGATCGGTTAACAGCCGATAGCTCTACCACTGAGCTACTGTGGATTAATTAAAATTACCTGGCACCGTCCTACTCTCGCGGAACGTAAGTCCGACTACCATCGGCGCTAAAGAGCTTAACTTCTGTGTTCGGCATGGGAACAGGTG
>NZ_PPRF01000031.1 GCF_002902145.1 Staphylococcus rostri
ATTGAATCGCTGCTTGAATCACTCACTGAATCTGATATTGAATCGCTACTTGAATCACTCACTGAATCTGAGATTGAATCGTTTACCGAATCACTTAATGAGTCTGAGATCGAGTCATTTACTGAGTCTGAGTCGCTATCTGAATCGGAGTCACTATCTGAATCGGAATCACTATCTGAGTCAGAATCGCTGTCCGAGTCGGAGTCACTGTCGGAATCTGAATCGCTGTCTGAGTCAGAGTCGCTGTCCGAATCCGAGTCGCTATCTGAATCTGAGTCACTGTCTGAATCCGAGTCGCTATCTGAATCGGAGTCACTATCTGAATCGGAATCACTATCTGAGTCGGAATCGCTATCTGAGTCTGAGTCACTGTCGGAATCTGAGTCACTATCTGAATCTGAATCACTGTCGGAATCTGAGTCACTATCTGAGTCAGAATCGCTGTCCGAGTCGGAGTCACTGTCGGAATCCGAGTCGCTATCTGAGTCGGAATCGCTGTCTGAGTCAGCATCACTATCTGAATCTGAGTCGCTGTCTGAGTCAGAGTCGCTGTCCGAATCTGAGTCACTGTCTGAATCCGAGTCGCTATCTGAGTCTGAGTCGCTGTCTGAGTCGGAGTCACTGTCTGAATCCGAGTCACTGTCTGAATCCGAGTCACTGTCTGAATCTGAGTCAGAGTCGCTATCTGAATCTGAGTCGCTGTCCGAGTCTGAATCGCTGTCTGAGTCTGAATCACTATCTGAATCTGAGTCGCTATCTGAGTCAGAATCGCTGTCTGAGTCGGAGTCACTGTCTGAATCTGAGTCTGAGTCACTATCTGAGTCAGAGTCGCTGTCCGAATCTGAGTCACTGTCTGAATCGGAATCACTATCTGAATCTGAGTCACTGTCTGAGTCGGAGTCACTATCTGAATCGGAATCACTATCTGAGTCAGAATCGCTGTCCGAGTCGGAGTCACTGTCTGAATCGGAATCGCTGTCTGAGTCAGAGTCGCTGTCCGAATCTGAATCGCTATCTGAGTCGGCATCACTATCTGAATCTGAGTCGCTGTCTGAATCGGAATCGCTATCTGAGTCTGAGTCACTGTCTGAATCTGAGTCAGAGTCGCTATCTGAATCCGAATCACTGTCTGAATCCGAGTCACTGTCTGAATCCGAGTCACTGTCTGAATCCGAGTCACTGTCTGAGTCGGAATCACTGTCTGAATCTGAATCACTATCAGAATCGGAGTCGCTGTCGGAATCTGAGTCACTATCAGAATCGGAATCGCTGTCTGAGTCTGAGTCGCTATCCGAATCGGAGTCACTATCTGAATCGGAATCGCTATCTGAGTCTGAATCGCTGTCTGAATCCGAGTCGCTGTCCGAGTCTGAGTCACTATCTGAATCCGAGTCACTATCTGAGTCTGAGTCAGAATCGCTGTCGGAATCCGAGTCGCTATCTGAGTCGGAATCACTGTCTGAGTCTGAGTCGCTGTCGGAATCCGAGTCACTATCTGAGTCTGAGTCAGAATCGCTGTCGGAATCCGAGTCACTATCTGAGTCTGAGTCGCTATCTGAGTCTGAGTCGCTATCTGAATCGGAGTCACTATCTGAATCGGAATCGCTATCTGAGTCTGAGTCGGAATCGCTGTCTGAATCCGAGTCGCTATCTGAATCTGAGTCACTGTCTGAATCTGAGTCAGAGTCGCTATCTGAATCTGAGTCGCTGTCCGAGTCTGAATCGCTGTCTGAGTCTGAATCACTATCTGAATCTGAGTCGCTATCTGAGTCAGAATCGCTGTCTGAATCTGAATCAGCATCTGCGTCAGAATCTTCTAAATAGAAACCTGAATCGATAGACATATCGTCTTCTTCAAGCGTTACTTTAACAACTGTTCCATCTGAATCTTCTTCATCATTTCCACCTTCATTTGGTGTTGTTGGTGTATAACCAGCTGGTGTTTCGAATTCAACTGTATAGTCACCTGGATCTAACTCTTCAAAGCTGTATCCACCGTCTTCATCTGTTGTTGTACGTCCGATTTCTTCACCTTTGTCATTTTTCAAAATAACTGTGACACCTGAAATACCTTTTTCGTCTGGGTCTTGGATACCATCTTTATCCGTATCTTCCCATACATAATCACCTAGTTTTAATTTAGGCTCTTTGTAGAAGCCTGAGTCGATTGTTAAGTCATCGTTTTTAAGATCTACGTTAACTTTAAGACCATCTGAATCAGCTGCATCATCGCCTTGGTTCGCAGTTGTTGGAATATAACCTTCTGGTGTTTCAAATTCAACTGTATACTTACCTTCATCTAAATCTTCAAATAAGTATTTACCGTCTTGATCAGTTGTTGTACGTCCAATTTCTTCGCCTTTATCATTTTTCAAGATAACAGTGACACCAGCGATGCCTTGTTCATCTTGTCCTTGGACACCATCTTTATTCGTATCTTCCCATACATAGTCACCTAATTTTAACTTAGGTACTTTGTAGAAACCTGAGTCGATTGTTACATCATCTTCTTCAAGTGTCACTTTTACAGTTGTACCATCTGAATCTTTTTCATCGTTACCACCTTGATTTGGTGTCGTTGGTCTGTAACCTTCTGGTGTTTCGAACTCTACTGTGTAGTCACCTGGATCTAACTCTTCAAAACTGTATCCACCATTTTCATCTGTCGTTGTTCGTCCGATTTCTTCACCTTTGTCATTTTTCAAGATAACTGTGACATCTGAAATACCTTTTTCGTCTGGGTCTTGAACACCATCTCTATCAGTATCTTCCCATACATAGTCACCTAGTTTTAACTTAGGTTCTTTGTAGAAGCCTGAGTCGATTGTTAAGTCATCGTTTTTAAGATCTACGTTAACTTTAAGACCATCTGAATCAACAACATCATTTCCACCTTGGTTAACTTTTGTAGGTGTGTAACCATCTGGTGTTCCAAATTCTACTGTATAGTTACCTTCATCTAAGTTTTCAAAGATGTATCTACCATTTTCATCTGTCGTTGTTCGTCCAATTTCTCTACCTTGAGCATCTTTTAATACAACAGTTACATTTGGGATACCTTGTTCATTAATATCTTGAACACCGTCTTTATTCGTATCTTCCCATACATAGTCACCTAGCTTAAGTTTCGGCTTTTTATAGAAACCTGAGTCGATTGTTAGGTCATCATTTTGAAGGTCAACACTTACAGTTAAACCGTCTGAGTCTACAGCATCGTTATTACCTTGATTTGCATTTGTTGGAATGTAACCTTCTGGAGTACCGAATTGAACTGTGTACTTACCTTTGTCTAAGTTATCGAATAAATAACGTCCATTTTCATCTGTTGTTGTTCTTGCAACTTCAAGACCTTGGCTGTCTCTTAAAATAACTGGTACATTGGCGATACCTGGTTCATTGGCATCTTGAATACCGTCACGGTTTGTATCTTCCCATACGTAATCACCTAACTTAAGTTTCGGTTCTTTATAAAAACCTGAATCAATTGTTAGGTTGTCGTTTTGAAGATTTACATTAACGCTTAAACCGTCTGAGTCAGCTGAATCATTGCCACCTTGATCAACACTTGTTGGAATATAGCCGGCTGGAGTACCGAATTCAACTGTATAATTACCTTTTTCTAAACCTTCAAAGATATATTTACCATTTTGATCTGTTGTAGTACGTTTAATTTCTTTACCTTGAGCATCTTTTAAGATTACAGGTACATTAGCAATACCTTGTTCATTGGCATCTTGAATACCATCCTTATTCGTATCTTCCCATACATAGTCACCTAATTTATAAAGTGGTGGTGGCGTTGGGATACTTGGTTTACCTTCAGCATCCGAAACATCACTGAAAATACCAGGATAATAATTGTGATATTGCGTAATTTGATTATTTTTTGCGACATTTCGTAATTCATTTGTAACTTGTCTGCTTTTCGCATCATCGACTGTTCGAATTAGCTTATACGTAACAATATACTGTTGTCTTCTATTGAACGGTATAACTGATGGATTAATTGTTGCTTTTGTTCCATCTGCACTCATTGTGATGCCGTTAGCACGGATTCGTACTTTTTCTAATCGACTTGTGTCTGGGTTACCATTTGCCCAAAACTGACTATTATTTGTAACTTTGTAGACTTGAATACTCGACTTATCAACCTGATATCCTTTAACTACAATATCTAATTTTTGCGCATCTAATACGTCACCACGTTGATTCAAGTACGTTGTCATATACTGATCATTTGTTTGTCTATCAATATAATTTGCATTCCCTTGAACGTAGCTATCTGGTTTTAAACCATGGTCAATCACAATATCTTTTCTATACGTTTCACCCGCAAGATTCAATTCAATCGGATATGTTCTTTTATCGATTGTATTTTCTTTTTTATTTTCATAACCTGTAATTTTAAAGCTACCTGTTACATCATCCAATTTATCTACATAGTCTGTGAATGTATATGTTGATGTATTAGTTGCTAGGTCATAAGAACCTTTTGCGACAATTTTTCCGTCATTGCTATACAAATCAACTGCTATTGGTGGCATTTGTAAACCACCTGGGCGATAGTATTTTCCCCAGTTAAACGTCATATAATCTCCAGCGTGTACATCATTTGCGACTGTGTAGTTACCTGAGAATTCTAAATAATCACCACTTTGAGGCCAAAATTGGTCTCTTGTACCACCCTTAGCTGTTTTAACAACTGTGTTAATATTTGATACAGTTACTTTATCATTCACATTTCTACCAGATGGTGTTTCGGCAGCACGGAATGACGTAGAATATGCACTCACACTTCTAAATGACGTACGTGGTGTAGTAGCTTCAGTGCGCGTATTTTCTACATTGATATTACTTGTTGGGATATTAGGCGTTTCTTCGATGTGGTTTCTTTCTACATTACTTGCGGAAATAGATGTTGGCTCTGTTTGTTGTATCTGTAGGAGTTGATGTTTCTGTTGGTGTTGTTTCATTAATAGGGGTTCTGTCAACACGTTCAACTGTTGCGCTATTATTTTCAAGGGTATTCGTATCAGGTGTTGTTTCATTAGAAGGTTCTGTTTTACGTACTTGTTGTTTTTCAAGTTCATTACTATCAGGCGTTGTGTCCTCATTAGTTACCGCAGACTCAACATTTTCTTTTCCGTCAGCATCTTTATTTTCTTCTGTCACATTAGCTGTTTCAGTTATAGATACTTCTTCGGCGTTTTGTTGAGTATTATCAGCTAAATCATCTGTTAAAACTTCTGTCGTTTCATTTTCTTCATCTGGTACATCCAAATCATCCGATGCCGACACTGTTTCTTCAACAGCATCTTTTTCTTCAGCTTGCGCGTCATCATTTGCGACACCGAAAACTAAAGTGGCACCAATTAAAATGGATGCGGTACCGACAGTAAACTTCCTAATCGAGTATCTGTTGTTTCGATTAGGTAAGAAATCAAGTTTTCTCTTCAAAATTAACACTCCCATTCAACATATAATATAGTATTACTATTAAAATATCATATATTATAAAAGTAATGTAATCAATGTGAAATCGTATTTTAAAGTATTATTAGACCTGGATTTCACAAATAATGTATATGTAAATACTTTTAAGGCTTTTAATGATTTTATTTACATAAGATAAAAATGTGAACTTTGTTAAATATTTCCTGTTAAAAACCGAGTATTTATATTGATATTCACAGAGATATTTTTAGTTTAAAATTATTATTTTATTCTGAGAGCGGGTGTGAAAAAAGATTTTAAAATTGTATTTTTATATCAAACAACCACTACCTTCTACATAAATTTTCAATCTTAAATTGAATGTTCCTATTAAGACCCATCTCCTTTCTATCACTAAATCTCATTACTATCTTTTTCATTTCACAATTCTTCTATTTAAAGCAAATCAAAAAGCCGTGCAAAATGCGCACGGCTTTACTTATACATACTTATTATGAACGTTCGTCACGTTTTTGACGACGTCTGTTTCCTAAGAATAATGCACCTAATCCAGCAAATAATGAACCAAGTAACGTACCATTCATGCCATTTTCATTACCTGTATCTGGTAATTGACCTTTGTCAGTACCTTTATGATTTTTGTTATCTGAATCCTTGTCATTATTTCCATCATGATCATGTTCAGCATCTGAATCGCTATCTGCATCGGAATCGCTATCTGCGTCTGAGTCGCTGTCTGAATCTGAATCACTATCTGAATCTGAGTCGGAATCACTATCAGAATCTGAGTCGCTGTCCGAGTCTGAATCGCTATCTGCATCCGAATCGCTATCCGCATCTGAATCAGCATCGGCATCACTTTCATCTATACTTTGGTCACCATTTGCGTTACCTGAACCATCGTAAATGAAGTTTTCGTTATCCCAGTAGAAGTCACTGCGATTACCTGTATACGCATCTTCAGTATACATTTTAACTCTTGTTTTAACGTTTTGACCGTTATCTTGGAAATGACCATCGACAGTTACAATATATGTTTTATTGATATTACCAAAATCAATTGTCATTGTATTGTCATTGTTATACGTTACATATGGTAATACATCCTTAGTTACATCTACAAAATTAGGATTTGTCGTATCTACAAAGTAACTATCCGTAATTTTTTCACCGTTTACTACTTCATAAACTTTGATGTTTGTTAAATCTTTGTTGATAACAGTGCTACTTTGTGTCGCATCATCATGATAACCTTGAATCGTTACTTTCGTATTCTTTAAGTTACGTTCCATTGGGTTAACATAAATCGTTTGTTCATATTCATTTTGACCAGATGAAATATCAATACCAGTAATTGTTGAAGTGATATTTGCACCGTACTCATTACCTTGTGCTGGATTGCCGTAATCAATAATGACATCTCCAACGTATCTTGTATTCGCCATGTTGAATTCCACATTGTATGTGCCATTCATTGGCGAGCTTTCACGGTCTGCAAAGATTGGTAACGTGAAATCACCTGTAATATTATCTTTGTCGTTAACATAATCTGTAAATACATACGTTCCTGTTTTGTTTTCTTCGTTATAATAACCTTTTGCGACTAATTGACCTTCTCTACTATACAAATCAGGTAAAGATGAAATACTACCAACATTTGTAAAATCAACATCACCATTTAAACTTAAATTTTCTGGCAATACAAACGTGAAATAGTCATTCTCTCTTACATTACCCTCTACTTTAAATGCACCACTAAAATTAAGTGATTCACCACTATTTGGATAAAAAGGTTTACGCTCAAGGTTAAAGCTACTCATAATTACTTTATCATTCACTAATTGACCTGTTGCATCACTAGGTGTTGCTGTGTCACCTACTGAACGAAAAGCTGTTCCAGATGTTGCCGGTTCAGTGTTCGCTGATCTCGCTGTAATCGTCGGTTGCGATACCGGTTCCACAGTCTCTTCTGCTTTCGCTTCAACTTCTTCAGTTACAGGCGCTTCTTCAGATGTTGACTCAGCTGTTGCTTCTGGTTTTGCTACTTCTTCACTTGTCGGCGCAACTTCTTCATTAGTTGTTGATTCTTCGTTAGTCGCTGCTTCTTCTGCTGTGTTTGCTTCAGTCGTTACCTCATTAGTCGGTACTGCTTCTTCTACAGTTGATGCTGTATCATTCGTTGCCGTTTCATTTGTTGTCGTTTCTGCTGTCTGATTATTTTCTGTCGTGTTATCAACTGGTTCATCATTCGTCATTGTTGTCGTTAATACTTCAGCTGCGGCGTCTTTTTCTTCGGCTTGGACATCATCATTCGCGATACCTAAAGCTAAAGTGGCACCGATTAAAATAGATGCAGTTCCAATCGTGTACTCCTAATCGAATATCTGTTTTTACGATTTGGAAGAAAGTCCATTTTTTTGTTCAAATAAAACACTCCTTTTTCTAAAAGTAATATTATATTACTATTTGAATATCATATATCACAATAGTATTTTAATCAATAGAATTCCTGACTTTTTTACAATTATTTCGAAAAATATCTATAAATACTCTTAAAATATTCATTTATAATTATTCTGAAATATCAAACGCTATATTTAGTGGACTATTTATCGCATTTTTAGTTATAATTAAGTTTTATGAGAGAATTTTTAACAACTATTTTTATATTGATACGTATTTTCTGATTGTGTAATAAAACTCCTTATTAGTATTTTCTAATAGAGATTGTTGCTATTTTAATATATTGTTACTGCTCTAAAAGCACAAAAAAATAAGCATACACGTCTATTTCTCAAGACCTATATGCCTATTTCTAACCGCTATTATTCAAATTTACACTTCAAAGCGTTCGCCGTTTCGAATTTTATCTGCCATTTCATTCAGTTTGCGCAAACGATGATTCACACCAGATTTGGAGATAGTTCCTGTACTGACCATTTCACCTAATTCTTTCAAAGAGACATCTTGATTCTCAATACGTAATTTGGCGATTTCTCGTAAACGATCTGGCAAGTTATCTAAGCCAATCTCTTCATCAATCAGCTCAATGCTTTTAACCTGTTTCATCGCAGCACTCACTGTTTTGTTTAGATTCGCCGTTTCACAGTTTACAAGACGGTTTACAGAGTTACGCATATCACGAACAATACGTACATCTTCAAACTTAAGTAAGGCTTGATAACCTCCAATAAGGCTTAAAAATTCCGCAATGCGTTCTGCTTCTTTCATATACGTAATCCAGCCTTTTTTACGCTCTAACTTTTTCGCATTTAAACCGTACTGGTTCATCAACTCTGTCAAACCTTCAGAATGACTTTCGTACAATGAGAAAATTTCCAAATGGTACGATGACGTTTCAGGGTTGTTCACAGAGCCACCTGCGAGGAAAGCACCTCTTAAATAACTACGTCGCATATCATCAGTCGCAACCATTGCTGGATCGATGTCATGCGTAAAACTACCTTCTTTCAGTATGCCTAGTTCATCTAAAATAGCACGTGCTTTCATTTTAATGCGACAAATGTAAATATTGTTCTTTTTGAGTTTCATTTTCTTGCGTACTAATATTTCAACTTCTACGTTAAATACTTTCTTAATTAACGAATAAATGCGTCGTGCAGTTGTCGCATTTTCCGTTTGAATATTGATAACAAATTGCTGATTGGACAGGCTGAGTGCACCATTCATACGTATCAACGCACTGAGCTCTGCCATGGCATCATCATTATTCACTTCGACTCTCGTTAATTCATTTTTCATGTCCGATGCAAAGCTCATATGATTGACATCCTTTCTCTCTAATGTCTGTCACCATGCCGTGTCGATTTTAACTGATCTGGATCGAACTCGATGGTACTGATTTCTTGAAGGGCGATTTCATAAATCATCTCTGCCAATATTTCCGTACGATGACGGACGTGATGATTTTCTGAGATAAGTGCCAAGTCTTTACCTGTCACTAGCTCAACGCCGCGTTCTTTTAATTCTGTTTCATTATATAATACAGGTTTTGACCCTTTTTCTTCATACTTTTCTAATATTTTTTCATCAAACTTCAATTCATTTGCGATAACAAAATCTAATACATTGCGACCGAGTTGTTGATGAATCGCATCGATATGGTCTACAACGGTATAATCGTCTGTTTCGCCCGGCTGTGTCATAATATTCGACACATACAATTTTTTCGCATCACTTTCCACAAGCGCTTTACTAATACCATTAACACACAAGGTTGAAATAACACTTGTATATAATGAACCAGGTCCTAACACGATTAAGTCGGCGTCTCGCAATGCCTCCACCGCTTCATTCATCGGTTCAGCATCTGCTGGTTCCAAAAAGACACGTTTAATCTTTTTGTGCTTTTTCGGAATACTTGATTCGCCTATAACAATCTCGCCGTCCTCCATTTCTGCATGTAAAGCGACACTTGACACAGTTGAAGGAATGACACGACCTTTAATATTTAAAATTTTGCTCAGTTCTTTTACAGCATGCCCAAAATCATGTGTAATATTGGTCATCGCTGCGATTAATAAATTACCGAGTGAATGCCCGCTAATCTTATCCTCTTCAAAACGATATTGGAATAACTGTTCTAAAGTTGGCTCGGCATCACTTAAAGCGGCAAGTACATTACGCACATCACCAGGTGCAGGAATGTCCATCTCATGACGAATTTTCCCTGTACTCCCACCATCATCTGCGACAGTAACGATAGCTGTAATATCAATTGGAAACGATCTTAACCCTCTTGCTAATACGGAAAGTCCTGTTCCGCCACCAATTAGCACTAATTTGAGCTGTTTCATTTTTTCTCTCCACTTTCAATGTGTGCATCGCGATGGTACACATATATATTATAGTCATATATTTGCTGTAATTCTTCTGCTAAACGATTTGCCAAAGAAACTGAACGATGCTGACCGCCTGTACAGCCAATTGCGATGACGAGTTGCGACTTGCCTTCCTTCTGATAACCCGGAATTGTGAAACGCAATAAGTCGAGTAATTTTTGATAAAACGTCTCTGTCTGTTCCCACTTCATCACATAGTCATACACTGGCGCGTCCATCCCCGTTAACGGGCGTAGTGATTCAATGTAGTAGGGATTCGGTAAAAAGCGTACGTCGAACACGATATCCGCATCAATCTGAATACCATGTTTAAAGCCGAAGCTCGTCACATTAATTGTAAATGAAGGATCTTCAGATTGATTGAAATAGTCAGCAATACGCTTTTTTAACTGCTTCGGTGTCAGCTTTGTTGTATCAACAGTAAAACTCGCCATACTATGCACTTCTGACAACAATTGACGCTCTTCCGTAATGGCTTCCATCAAAGTTAATCCAGTTTTCTTTTGTAATGGATGTTGACGGCGTGTTTCTTTATAACGTGAAATCAATTTTTTCGTTTCTGCATCTACAAACAAGATGTTCACTTGAACTTGTGCATCATCTTTAATTTTATTCACTTCTTGAACAAAACTTTGGAAAAATTCACGTCCGCGTAAGTCTATTCCAATCGCAACTTTTTGTAATGACGGTGTCCCATCAACCATTAATTCAATAAATTTTGGCAGTAAAATTGGCGGTAAGTTATCAACGCAGAAATATCCTAAGTCTTCTAAGCTTTGGATTGCGACAGACTTTCCTGCACCTGACAAACCCGTTACGATAATTAATTCTCTTTTAGTTATTTCTTTATTTTCTGTGCCTTGCATATATATAACCACCATCCCATTTTAGTCTCTTTTAGTGTACATGAAAACAGACCTAAGTAGTAGCCGTCTTACAAAATTCATCTATTTCATTCACATTTAATTTCTGATAAGCCGTGCTCATAAGTAAAGACTGAACGCCAATGGTTCAGTCTTTATATGTGCTTATCTAATTGTTTCGTTGCTTAGTCTTCTAATGCTTCGATATACGCTTGAACACTTTGTGCTGCGATACTACCGTCACTTGTTGCTGTTACGATTTGACGTAAACCTTTTTCACGTACGTCACCCGCAACGTAAATACCTTTAACCGCTGTACTCATATCATCGTTTGCGACAATGTAACCTGCATCATTTGTAATACCAAGATTCATAAATGGTTGTGTAAGTGGCTTCATACCGATATAGACGAATAAGCCATCCGCTTCAACTGTTTGTTCTGAACCATCTTCTGTTGATACAAGTGTTAATGAACCCACTTTACCGTCCTTTTCGTTGACTGATTTAAGCGTATGATTCCAAATAAAGTCGATTTTTTCATTTTTGAATGCACGGTCTTGTAAGATTTTTTGCGCACGTAATTGGTCACGACGGTGTACAATCGTTACTTTATCAGCGAATTTTGTTAAGAATGTACCTTCTTCAACGGCTGAGTCGCCACCACCGATAACATAGACATTTTTATTTTTAAAGAATGCGCCATCACATACTGCACAGTAGCTGACACCTCGGCCACCAAGTTCTTCTTCACCAGGCACACCAATTTTTTTGTATTCTGCACCTGTTGCGATAATTACTGCTGTCGCTTCAACTTGACTTGAACCAAGGTCGATTACTTTGTAGTCACCTTTGTCTTCAATACCTTTAATATCGCCGTATTTATACTCTGCACCGAATTTTTTCGCGTGATCGAACATTTTATTTGAAAGGTCAGGACCCGAAATCATTTCAAAACCAGGGAAGTTCTCTACTTCTTCTGTATTTGCCATTTGGCCTCCTGGCATACCGCGTTCAATCATCACTGTATTTAAATTTGCACGTGATGCATATACAGCTGCAGTCATTCCTGCTGGCCCTGCACCAATAATCGCAACATCATATCTTACTTGTTCTGACATGGATGGTTCCTCCTCTTATTCTGATCATAGTTATTTTACGATATTTATCTCACTGTCTAAAATTATATGCTCATCAGCATGTCGAGTGCTTCTGAAAAGCTTTCTTCCGTCACATCGAACATCTGACAACAACTTTCTTTGCTTTGACGCTTGTCAGTCGTATTAAAATATAAAAATGTGACAGCGGCAATATATGGTGTTACCGTTTCTCGATCAATATCCGTTGCTAACAAATCTTCCGCATATGCAATCCATCTGAGATACAGCGCTGTTTCATGTTGCGTCGTTTCAACTTCATAAAGTGCCAACATACCGCGATGAATAAAATCCAATTTCGTCAAATGCAATCCTTGAATCAAATACGATAAATATAACTTTTCGTAATCACCCAAAGATTCTAAAATTGCCCACACATCACGTGTCATCAATACTTCCTTACCGTTCAACTGATTCAATAAGAACAAACCATAAAGACATCGATGCTGGTCATCACTCATCAATAGTGGTGCGATATGTTCATCAAAATATGCAATACGTGAATCAATGACCCAAGGCGGCAAACCTGGATATGCACGACTAAACGCTGCTAACTTATCCCAAAAATATTCACTTTGCGCCTTATTTCCCAGGTAATAATAGTTAACCGACAAGGCGTTGAACAATTGGAATGTTTGAAATTTCCCTTTACGATGCAGTGGCACGAGCAATTGTTGTGATGCCTCATACTGTTTCAAGTAACTCAAAACAATACCGAGCTTGAAAGTCTCATCATCGTTCATCGGCATAATTTTATTGAGCCGTTGTACATAGCGTTCAAACAACTGTTGCTCGTTCATATTGTGTAACAACAATGTATAATGGCACAACGCATACACATCGGATGGATCTTCGCGCAGTAACCTTTCATACATCTCTTTCGCCAGCTGATTTTCATTCAAATACAGATAGCACATTGCCATTAAGTTACGTACGATACGATTCTCTTGTATCGCTTCATCTTGTCTTAAAATATAGGACCTTGCATCTAACAAACGCCCTTCACCAAATAAATATTGAAAAATTACTTGTACGGTAAATAACTGACTTTCTTGTTGTAATTCCTCTTCCTCATGAAAAGAGACATCAAACATACTTTCCAATTCATCTCGATAGTCCTCATCACCCGAAGTAAAAGCGTAATTCAAACCAAATAAATATGCCTTGTTTGGTTCGTTTAACGTGATGTTCAATTGGCTGAGCGCATAGTAAGAATCTTCAAGGTCTCGTCCTTCACTGATTGCATCGTAGTAGAGTGCTTCAGCTTTGCGTACATGACGCAACTTTTCATAACAGATTGCGAGTTGTTGTCTTGCTTCAAAATGGTCAGGTGACAATTCCAACACTTTTTCTAAATACTGGCGTGCTTTGTCATAGTCTTGTTGACGAAACTTTTGCGTTGCGATTTTGTGATAAATGGTTACATCTTGATTGAAAGGTATCACTTTATGCTCTTGTGTCATCCTTGTCACCTCTTTTCTCTCTAGTTTTTCAAATATATTTGTAATGGCGCACCATACGCCGTCGCATGGTCTGGTACATCTTTAGATACGACACTGCCAGCGCCGATGCGCACGTTATTACCAATTGTCACACCGGGCAGAATTGTTACATTGGCACCAATCAGGGTATTATCGCCAATTGTTACGTTGCCGACACGTAATGCCCCAATGACAAATTCATGCGTTAGTATTGTAGCATTATACCCAATGATGACATTGTTGCCAATTTTGATGCGTTCTGGATATAACAAGTCAGGTAAGGCTTTGAAAGCAAATGCGGTTTGTGTGCCGATATCCATTTTTAATAAATGACGATAAATGGCACGTTTCCAACTGACGAATGGTACATAGCGCGTTACTTCGATAATGAGTGTGTTTTTGAACATTTTTGTAAAGCGAATGTAGCGATATAAATACCAGAGCGGATTGCGATGCTCAGTCTGAATCGTTGTGAGCCGTCGTGCCATTTTATCGACGTCCCTTCTTAGGATACGCTGCACGTCCTGGCCATGACAGCACATTCGCATTGCGATACAACACTGCTTGCTTAGACATACGTTGAATGACAATTAAGACGATGCCGACAAGTATGAGTACGATGGACATCACTTGTGCGATACGAATCGTCTCTGTCAACATCAAACTGTCTGTACGTAATCCTTCGACAAAGAAACGTCCAATTGAATACCAGATTAAGTAGAGCGCGAATGTCTCACCAATTCGTAAATGACGACGCAGCACGATTAACAACACGAATCCAATCACATTCCAGATGGATTCATAGAGAAACGTTGGATGATAGTACTGACCGTCAATATACATATTATCAATAATGAACTTCGGCAATGACAACTGTTCAAGAAAAGCTTTCGTCACTGGTCCGCCATGTGCTTCATGGTTCATAAAGTTACCCCAACGTCCGATACCTTGTGCCAAAATAATACTTGGGGCTACGATATCCGCAACTTGTAAAGGATGCCAATTTTTACGATAACAGTAGTAAATCCCCATACCAAAGGCACCGAGTAAACCACCATGTATCGCAATACCACCTTGCCATATCATTGGAATTTCAGCCGGATACTGACTGTAATAATCCAAGTGGAACAATACAAAATACAAGCGTGCTGTCATAATTGCAACGATGACACACACGATTAATAAGTTGACTAAATCATCTTCTTGAAAGCCCACTTTTTTCGCGCTACATTGCGCAATCGCATAGCCTAACAAAATCGCTGATGCAATGATGATACCGTACCATCTTACTGACAATCCACCGAGTTGAAAAGCGACAGGATCAATATACGCGATCATAACTTATCACCTTGCTTCTGTTGTTGACTATTTTTCAAAATTTCCGCATTGAGACGTTCATTAAATTCTTCAGCAGTATTAATGCCCATCACGTTTAAACGATAATTCATTGCGGCGACTTCTATAATGACCGCAACGTTACGTCCTGGACGAATTGGAATCGTCTTTTTCGTAATATCCGTGTCGAGAATACGTAATGTTTCTTCGTTGAGTCCGACACGATCGTACATCTTACCTTCACGCCATGTTTCGAGATTGATATTCAGTTGAATGCGTTTCTTTAATAAAATCGAACCCGCACCAAACAATGTCATGACGTTAATAATACCGAGACCACGGATTTCTAATAGATGTCGAATGATTTCAGGCGATTTACCGATTAACTCATCTTTAACGACTTCTTTAATTTCAACGTTATCATCCGCGACCAGTCGATGACCACGCTTGACGAGTTCAAGTGCTGTTTCACTCTTGCCGACACCCGAATCCCCCGTAATAAGGACACCGACGCCATAGACATCCACTAATACACCGTGAAGGGATGTTGAATTTGCCAATTCGTGCTCTAAAAATGTTGTCAAACGTCCCATAACACGCGTAGTTGCTTCATCAACGTACAATAGTGGCGTATCCGTTTCTTTTGAGGCACGAATTAATTCTTCCGGCGCTTCATGTCCGCGCGTAATAATAATTGCTGGTGTATCTGGGCGACATAACTTACGCATACGCCCTTTACGTTCTTCATCACGTAATAAATTATAAAAAGACAATTCTGTCGTACCTAATACTTGAATGCGATTAGATGAATAATGTGAGAAATATCCCGCCATTTCTAAGCCTGGTCGTGATATATCGGTATTGTGAATTGGGCGATTTAAGCCACCTTCACCCGACACAACATTCAAATTAAAACGCGTAACGACATCTTTGGTTGTTAACATCTCTTCACCTCATTTTATGTAGCTCCACTCTATCATATCAAATTGTATATCGAACTGGGAAACGAATAATAGAAATCACAATAGATTCACAATTGGAAATGAGTGTATTCCAAATAAATCGTCATATCCATTTTGGTATACGTCACAAAAAAGCCATTGCTCGTTACATTGTGTAGCCGAACAATGACTTTTCATTTATCTTATCTCGTTATGCAACCTATTTCTTATTTAAGCGGTCGCTCAAGTCACGTAATGTTTTTTCAAGTTGTTGGAATGGATCAGCAGCTGAATCGCCACCATTCTCTTTCGCTTTTTTCAACTGTTCATCCGCTGTTTGAACACCTTTACGCACTGTATCTGTCACATTTTGAAATGTATCGCGCACAAAATCTTCAATCTGTTGTGCTGTTTCCGCACCTTTGTCTTCTTGCGTTGTTTTCGCTGTTTGTTCTTGTTGTGCTGTCGCATCTTCTTGTCCCATCGCGTCTAACAACATCGTCGCATCATCTACACTAATTTTGCCGTCTGCTAAAAGTTCCAATACCTTTACTTTTGCTGCTTGCATCATTTATCCCTCCGTACGTGCTTTATCTTGTTCTAAAATACGTTTCAAATACTTACCTGTGTATGACTGTTCATTGTCTGCGATTTCTTCCGGTGTACCTGTCGCAATAATCGTACCACCACCATCGCCACCTTCAGGACCTAAGTCAATCAAATGGTCTGCCGTTTTGATGACGTCTAGGTTATGTTCAATAATAACAACTGTATCGCCATTTTCCACTAATTTGTTTAAGACTTTCAATAAACGCTGAATATCGTCAACGTGTAATCCTGTTGTCGGTTCATCCAAAATATAAATAGAACGGCCTGTTGAACGCTTATGAAGCTCTGACGCTAACTTCACACGTTGCGCTTCCCCACCAGAAAGTGTTGTCGCAGGTTGACCTAACGTAATATAACCGAGTCCAACGTCTACTAAAGTTTGTAATTTGCGTTTAATCTTAGGAATATTTTCAAAAAACTGTGTCGCATCTTCTACTGTCATCGCTAACACATCCGCAATACTTTTGCCTTTATATGTGACTTCTAATGTCTCACGATTATAGCGTTTGCCTTCACACACTTCACATGGCACGTAGACATCTGGTAAAAAATGCATTTCAATCTTGATAATTCCGTCACCTTTACACGCTTCACAACGACCACCTTTAACGTTAAAGCTAAAACGTCCTTTTTGATAGCCACGTACTTTGGCTTCGTTTGTTGACGCGAAAACGTCACGAATATCATCAAATACACCTGTATACGTTGCTGGGTTCGAACGTGGCGTACGTCCAATTGGAGACTGGTCAATATCAATGATTTTATCGAGTTCTTCAACACCTGTGATTTCATCATGATCGCCAGGACGTACTTTGGAACGGTTGATTACTTTTGCCAACGACTTGTACAACACTTCGTTAACGAGCGAACTCTTACCAGAACCTGATACACCTGTCACGACATTCATCACGGATAACGGAAAGTCTACATCGACATTTTTTAAATTATTACTGCGTGCACCTTTAATACTAATTTTACGGTCTGTCACTTCACGTCGATGTTCAGGGACTGGAATATACTTGGCACCACTTAAATATTGTCCTGTTAATGATTTTTTATTTTTCATCACTTGCTTCGGTGTACCACTTGCGACAACCGTACCGCCATGCACACCTGCACCTGGTCCAATATCAACAAGGTAGTCTGCTTCATACATTGTATCTTCATCGTGTTCAACTACGATAAGCGTGTTACCTAAGTCACGCATCTCTTTCAACGTTTGAATCAGGCGGTCATTGTCACGTTGATGTAGCCCAATTGAAGGCTCATCAAGCACATACAACACACCAGATAAGCGTGAGCCGATCTGTGTCGCTAATCGAATACGTTGTGCCTCGCCACCTGATAACGTACCAGAAGCACGGTCTAACGTTAAGTAATCCAAACCAACGTTATTTAAGAATGTTAAGCGTGCTGTAATCTCTTTTAAAATAAGACGTGCGATTTGTGCATCTTGTTCTGACAGCTCGATATTTTCATAGTACGCGAGCGCCTCACGAATGGATTGCGATACCACTTCACCGATATTTTTGCCTGCCACATACACAGACAATGCTTCTTTACTAAGACGTTGGCCATGACACGTTTCACAAGGCTGTTCTGCTAAATACTTACGCATCATCTCACGCGTGTATTCAGACGGCGATTCTTTAAAGCGACGTTCAATGTTGGGGACAACACCTTCAAACGGCATCGTACGCTTACGTTTGTCACCCGAACGCGAATTGAATGTGAACGTAATTTCTTTGTCGCCAGAACCGTATAAAATAATATTTTGTTGACGCTCTGTTAACTTACCGAACGGCTTATCCATATTGATTTTATACACTTCACATACGCGTTTTAACAGCGTTGGATAGAAATCTGAACTCTTAGGCTCCCAAGGTAAAATCGCACCTTCTGCCAATGTTTTCGTACGGTCAGGAATTACAAGATCCACATCGACAGTGAGCTTTTGACCGAGACCATCACATGAAGGACAAGCACCAAACGGACTGTTAAAACTAAACATGCGTGGTTCTAATTCGCCGATTGAAAAGCCACAAATTGGACATGCGTGCTTTTCAGAGAACTCGAGTGGTTCGCCGCCAATGACATCAACAACGAGACGCCCTTCTGATAACTCGAGTACCGTTTCAATAGAATCCGCTAGACGTGTCTCAATACCTGGCTTAACGACAAGACGGTCTACCACAATTTCAATCGTATGATTTTTATTTTTATCGAGCGCAGGCACATCGGTAATATCCATAATTTCGCCATTTAAGCGCACACGAACATACCCTTTTTTACTAATATCGGCTAACAATTTTTCATGTGTACCTTTACGATGACTAACAACTGGTGCCAATAATTGAATTTTAGTACGCTCTTCTAATTCCATAATACGATCCGCCATTTGTTGCACTGTTTGTGATTCAATCTCAATACCGTGCTCTGGACAAAACGGTTTGCCAATTCGCGCATATAACAAACGAATATAATCATAAATTTCTGTAACAGTCGCCACTGTAGAACGTGGGTTTTTACTCGTTGTTTTCTGATCGATTGAAATTGCTGGTGATAGCCCTTCAATTGTATCAACATCTGGCTTATCCATTTGTCCTAAGAATTGACGTGCATAGGCACTCAATGACTCTACATAACGTCTTTGCCCTTCCGCATAAATTGTATCAAATGCCAATGATGACTTACCTGAACCTGACAGTCCCGTCATCACAATAAACTTATCTTTGGGCAGTTCTATATCTACATTTTTTAAATTATGGGCACGTGCCCCTTTGACTACTATTGATGGTCCTTTCATCTATGTCACCCTTCTGATTTAAGTTCAAATAATAAATCTCTCAATTCCGTTGCTTTTTCAAAGTCTAATGCTTTTGCTGCTTCTTTCATTTGTTTTTCAATATTTTGGATTGTTTTTTGACGTTCTTTCTTCGTCATTTTCTTCGGTACTTCTTTGCGTTCTGCTTCGTTCGTTTCATCCGTTTCAACAGTCGCGCTAATGACATCGTGAATTTTCTTATGAATTGTTTGTGGCGTAATGCCATGTTTTTCGTTGTAAGCCATTTGAATTTCACGACGACGTTCTGTTTCATCAATCGCCACGCGCATCGAATCCGTAATCTTATCGGCGTACATGATAACTTCACCTTTATCGTTACGCGCTGCACGACCAATCGTCTGAATGAGTGAACGTTCCGAACGTAAGAACCCTTCCTTATCTGCATCTAATATTACGACAAGCGATACTTCCGGAATATCAATCCCTTCTCGTAATAAGTTAATACCGATTAATACGTCAAACGTTCCCATACGTAAGTCACGAATAATCTCGATACGCTCTAACGTCTTAATTTCAGAATGTAAGTAGTTGACTTTCACGCCCGCTTCTTTCAAATACGTCGTCAAGTCTTCACTCATTTTTTTCGTTAATGTTGTAATGAGCACACGTTCATTGCGTTCAACACGCGTCTGAATTTCACTTAATAAGTCATCGATTTGATTTTTCGATGGACGGACATCAATTTTCGGATCAAGCAAACCAGTTGGACGAATAATTTGTTCGACCATTTCATCCGTATGTTCCATTTCATAAGGTCCTGGCGTTGCTGATACATATACAAGTTGATGTGCTTTTTCTTCAAACTCCTCAAACATTAACGGACGGTTATCGAGCGCACTTGGTAGTCGGAAACCATGTTCAACAAGCACACTTTTACGTGCTTTATCCCCGTTGTACATCCCACGAATTTGTGGCAATGTCACGTGCGACTCGTCGATCATAATCAACCAATCATCGCCAAAATAATCGAGCAACGTGTATGGTGTCGAACCGAGCGGACGTAATGTTAAATGAACTGAATAGTTCTCGATTCCTGAACAGAAGCCCATCTCACGCATCATTTCAAGGTCATAGTTCGTACGTTGTTCCAAACGTTGTGCTTCTAACAATTTATTTTCACTGCGCAGTTTTTCAAGTTGTTCCGCGAGTTCTTGTTCAATTCTTTCAATTGCGACTTTCATTTTTTCTTCACGTGTAACGAAGTGAGAGGCTGGGAATAGCGCAAAGTGTTCACGTTCACGCAATACTTCTCCCGTTAAATAGTTAATCTCACTTACACGATCAATCTCGTCACCGAAAAATTCTACACGAATACACAATTCATCACGTGACGCTGGGAAAATCTCAACCACGTCACCACGCACACGGAACGTTCCGCGTTGGAAGTCAATATCGTTACGTGTATATTGAACATCCACTAACTTTCTCAATAACTCGCTGCGATCCATTTCCATACCCGAACGAATACTTACAACTAAATCTTTATATTCTTCCGGATTCCCTAAACCATAAATACAGCTGACACTTGCGATAATAATGACATCATCACGTTCAAATAGCGCACTTGTCGCTGAGTGACGCAATTGATCAATTTCATCGTTAATCGACGCATCTTTTTCAATAAATGTATCTGTCGAAGGAACATATGCTTCCGGTTGATAATAATCATAATAGCTGACAAAATACTCGACTCTATTTTCAGGAAAGAATTCCTTAAACTCACTATATAGTTGTCCTGCGAGCGTCTTATTGTGCGCGATAATCAACGTTGGTTTACCTGCTCGCTTAATCACATTACTCATCGTAAATGTTTTACCCGTCCCAGTCGCACCCAATAGCGTCTGATGGCGTTTACCTTCTTTAATACCTTGTACAAGCTCATCAATTGCACGCGGCTGATCACCTTGTGGGTCAAACTGAGATACCACTTTAAAATCATGATGCTCCATGCACACTCGTCTCCTCATCACATAATCGTACTGCTATTTTACCAAAACTTAAGATAAAAATACAAACATCTGTTCGTTTTTTAATTATTCATTTTAGTATACCCTTTTATCCTATTGTGTCAAACGACAGCTTTATTGTGAAATCATCGCAAATAAAAAAACCGCTCAAAACTTAGGATATCTAAGTCTTAAACGGTATCAGCAACACGGCTCACTCGTGTTCTTTGAAATCATCATAATACGTTTGCAATGTATCGACAATAATATAGCCCGCCAAAATTGACACAACATCTATAAAAATAATCCATTCGTTGTGGAAAAATCCTTTATAAATCGAAGCACCAATTACGACGAGTGTCACGCACGTACCAATCCATTTATTGCGTGTGATGGCGCTTAGTACGACCACTAACACGCACGGGAAAAAGGCTGCTAAAGCATACCATATCACTTCGATCACTGCTTTCTATTATTTAATATATGCATCGTTGTTTCACGTAATTCTGCACGCGGGATGAATTTTTCAGTCAACATCTCTGGAATAATATTTTCTATAAAGTCTTGTACAGCGTGTAAATGATCAAACTGCATAATTGTTTCAAGACTCATCTCATAAATTTCAAAAAAGAGCGGCTCTGGATTACGTTTTTGAATTTCGCCAAATGTTTCGTATAATAAATCAATTTTGTCAGCTACGGAAAGAATTTGTCCTTCTAATGAATCATCTTTTCCTTCTTGTAGTCGCTGGCGATAAATATCTTGGTAATGTTCAGGAATTTCTTCAGAGATAAACGTATCGACCATCTCTTCTTCTACCTGAGAAAAGAGCTTTTTCAGCTCACTGCTTGCATACTTCACCGGCGTCTTAATATCGCCAGTAAACACTTCTGCAAAGTCATGATTGAGCGCTTTTTCATACAAACTCTTCCAGTCAACTTCTTTACCATGATATTCTTCAACTGTGCCGAGGTATTGTGCAATCTTTGTTACTTTGAAAGAGTGTGCGGCGACATTGTGCTCAAAATATTTAAACTTGCCGGGTAAACGAATCAATTTTTCTAAATCTGATAGTCTTTTGAAATATTGGTGAACACCCATTTTCTATGTCCTCCTTCATACGCATCTATATAGTTTATGATACTATAACACACTTTTTCGCTTTCAAGCACGTAGAATTGGTAAAGAGCCATGAATGGTTAATAAATATATTGGTAAGCGCTCGGGTTATTGATTACACGACTGCTTACAACACCCACTCCTTGGTAGTTCATCTCTGATACACGAATAGCGTTCGGCTCACACGCTTCGACAATCGCAACGTGACCATGTGCACCTGCTTGTGATACGAGAATGGCGTTCACACGTGGTTGGTTAGATACTGTATAACCTGCTTGTTGTGCACGTGCTGCCCAATATTTGGCATCTCCCCAGTCTGTTGGGATAGGTAAATGACGCTTGACGCGTTGTTCATATGCGTATGCAGTACATTGTCCAGGTGTATATGCAGTGCTTTGTTGTGGTTTTGAGATCACTTGTTTACGAGGTGGTTGTTCTTGTTGTAAGTGTTCGGATGCGGTTATTTGTATTGGAGGCGGTGGTAATAGTTGTGATAATAATGGCGGTGCAAGATGTGCCATTCCCTTATTAGAAACAGCAATGTATTGTTGGTGTTCACCTTGTGTGAGATATGGATTAAACTGTCGAATCATTTCAATGGAGAGATTATGTTGTGTGAGAAAATCAGGTAAGGATTGATGGGCAGGCTTTATTAAAATGTGATCAGCGGGGAGTTTCAATGTTTGTCGGGCTTTCAATGTAGTCGGCATGGTCTTGAGATGATTGAGTTTTTGAATCTGTTGCGTAGTCGTCGCAAATTGTTGGGCCAGCTGATAAATGGTTGTATCCTCATCCAGTTGAATGTATTGGACAGCAGTGGCTAGTGGAGACATTAAAGTGGTCGTCATAACGGCGTGGGCGATTAGTGAGAAACCTAGTGGCATCATTTCAACTCCTTACAAAATCATGCACCTAGTATAGCACGTCACCCACTCAAATAAGACCACTCAATCAAATTGTGACATAAATGAAATAACCCTATGAAAATTGAGAAACTGTGTAGAAATCACATACAAAAAACTACCAACATAAAGCCAATACCCGACTTTATGCTGATAGTTTCTTCTGGTTCTACATTGTTTCAGTTGTATCGTTCATTTGACTGCGCAAGTATGCGTCAATAAACATACCAATATCGCCGTCCATGACAGCATTCACGTTACCTGTTTCAACGTTCGTACGATGGTCTTTTACCATTGAATATGGATGGAAGACATACGAGCGAATTTGGCTGCCCCAACCGATGTCTTTTTGTTCACCACGAATCGCCGCAAGTTCTTGGGCTTTCTGTTCTAGCTCAAGTTGATATAACTTCGCTTTCAACATTTTCATCGCCGCTTCACGGTTTTTAATCTGTGAACGTTCATTTTGGTTGTTGACTACAATGCCGGTTGGATGGTGGGTAATACGGATGGCAGACTCCGTTTTGTTAATGTGCTGACCACCCGCACCTGACGCACGAAATGTATCAACTGTGATGTCGTCTGGATTCACTTCAATTTCAATCTTCTCATTGTTGAACTCTGGAATCACATCACATGATGCAAAAGATGTATGACGACGGCCTGACGAATCAAACGGCGAAATACGTACAAGACGGTGCACACCTTTTTCCGCTTTCAAATAGCCGTATGCGTTATGCCCTTTAATGACGAGCGTGACGCTTTTGACACCTGCTTCGTCGCCTGCTTGATAGTCCGCAACTTCGACTTTGAAGCCTTGTTGCTCACAAAAGCGTTGGTACATACGCAACAACATATTCGTCCAGTCTTGTGATTCCGTACCACCTGCACCTGGATGTAACTCTAAAATCGCATTGTTCGCGTCATGTTCACCATTCAACAACAGTTGTAACTCAAAGCGATCTAACTTAGGCGCATAGCCAGTGACTGTTTCTTCAAGATCTGCTTTGATATCTTCGTCAAATTCTTCTTGTAACAGCTCATGTGTCGCATCCATTTCTTCAATATCTGACGCAATATCATAATAAGTTGTCACAATTGCTTTCAACGCATTATTTTGATCAATCACTTCTTGTGCGCGTTGTTGATCATCCCAAAATGTAGGTTCCGCCATCATTTCTTCGTATTCTTGAATATTCGTCTCTTTGTTTTCTAAGTCAAAGAGACCCCCTAAGTTGTTCTAGCTTTGATGCATATTCATCAATATTACGCTTGATTTCAGATAGTTCCATCCACTACCGCTCCTTTAAACCTATTTACCGTGACAGTTTTTGTATTTTTTACCGCTGCCACATGGACATGGGTCATTACGTCCAACTTCATCTTTTTTCACGACTGGTTTTTTGACTTTTTCTTTACCGTCGTTCGCTGAAAGATGTTGACCTTCTAATTCTTTCATTTTTTCACGTTGTACATCGTCATCTACTGACACGATTGATTTCAAAATAAACTTGCTGACTTCTTCTTCAATGCTTTGCATCATACTATCAAAGAGTTGATGCCCTTCATTTTGATAGTCACGCAATGGGTTTTGTTGACCATAAGAACGTAAGTGAATACCTTGACGTAATTGATCCATTGTATCGATATGTGATGTCCAATGCGTATCAATCGTACGTAATAAGATCATACGTTCAAATTCCGGCATTTGTTCGCCTAATAATGCTTTTTGTTTTTCATAACCTTGTTCAACTTTATTCCAAATGAACTCGTAAATGTCTTCACGATCTTTACCTTTCAAATCAGACACTTTAAGATCGCCTTCGTGTAAGAACACATCTTCCACATAGTGAATCAATGGTTCGTAATCCGGATTATCTTCATCTTCATTAACAAAGTATGAAACCGTGCGATCTAACGCTGTTTTAATCATCGCAATGACAAGCGCTGAACTTTCTGGCTCATCGATAATTTTATTACGTTCTTCATACATGATTTCACGTTGTTTTCTAAGCACTTCATCATACTCTAAAATACGTTTACGCGCATCAAAGTTGTTACCTTCCACACGTTTTTGTGCCGATTCAACCGCACGCGTTACCATTTTAGATTCGATTGGCGTTGAATCATCCATACCAAGACGATTCATCAATGTTTGAATACGTTCCGATGCAAAGCGCACCATCAAGTCATCTTCAAGTGAAAGGTAGAAACGACTGTCACCTTTGTCACCTTGACGACCAGAACGACCACGTAGCTGATCATCAATACGACGTGATTCATGACGCTCTGTTCCGATAACTGCTAAACCACCAAGGTCTTCAACACCTTCGCCAAGTTTAATGTCCGTACCACGACCTGCCATGTTTGTCGCGATAGTTACGGCACCTTTTTGACCAGCACCAGAAACAATTTCCGCCTCTTTTTCATGGTTTTTTGCGTTTAAAACGCTATGACGAATGCCACGTTTTTTCAATAGTTCAGAAATGTGCTCTGATGTTTCAACCGCAACAGTACCTAACAACACAGGTTGTCCTTTACGATGCTTTTCAATAACTTCTTCAACAACCGCTTCAAATTTACCTTTTTGGCTAATGTAAATTAAGTCGCTACGGTCCACACGTTGCACTGGACGGTTCGTTGGAATTTGCGTCACAGTCATGTTGTAGATATTACGGAATTCTTCTTCTTCCGTCTTCGCTGTACCTGTCATACCCGCTAACTTGCGGTACATTCTGAAGTAGTTTTGGAACGTAATAGACGCCATTGTTTTAGATTCGTTTTGAATTTTTACGCCTTCTTTTGCTTCAATCGCTTGGTGTAACCCTTCAGAGAAACGACGTCCAGGCATTGTACGACCTGTAAACTGGTCAACAATTAAAATTTCGCCTTCTGATACCATGTAATCTACGTCACGTTGCATTGTGTAATTCGCACGCAATGCAAGGTTAATATGGTGAATAATGTCCACGTATTTCAAATCGTACAAGTTATCGATTTTGAACATACGCTCAGCCTTATCAATCCCTTGTTCCGTTAATTGAATGTTTCTCGTTTGGACATCATAGTTATAGTCTTCATCTGATTTTAACATCTTCGCAAAAACGTTTGCTTGCGTATATAAAGATGTCGATTTTTCAGCCTCTCCAGAAATAATCAATGGCGTACGTGCTTCGTCGATTAAAATTGAGTCAACCTCATCGATAATCGCAAAGTTCAGTGGACGCATAACACGGTCTTCTTTATAGTTCACCATGTTATCGCGCAAGTAGTCGAATCCGAGTTCGTTGTTCGTACAGTACGTAATATCTTGCGCATAGGCATCTCGTTTACCCGCCGTATTTAAACTGTTCAAGTTCAATCCTACTGTCAAACCTAAGAAATTGTACAGTTCTTTCATTTCTTCACTTTGTACAGAAGATAAGTATTCATTGACCGTGATAACGTGCACACCACGACCTGTTAAAGCGTTCAAATATGTCGGCATTGTCGCAGTTAAAGTTTTACCTTCCCCTGTTCTCATCTCCGCAATATCACCATTATGGATCGCAATACCACCCATAATCTGTACTTTATATGGTGTCATATTGAATACACGTTTAGCCGCTTCACGTACAAGCGCAAATGCTTCAGGTAAAATTTCGTCTAATTTGTTATTTTGTTTTTTGATGTCATCTATTTGTTGTAATTCTTCTTGGAATGTTTTCGTTTTTTGTTTAATTTCATCGTCCGTTAAAATTGCCATGTCATCTTCTAAAGCAATGACTTTATCCGCAATTTTGCTAAGACGTTTAACTTCTCTTTTGTTACCGTCAACCAATTTGGATAAAATACCCATTTCGTTCGCTCCTTTAGCTTAAAACTCTGTCGCTTACAACGACTCATCATAACATTATTAAGTATACTTTTATACCGATATACTCTTTCAATGTACAATTATAGCATGATATAGTGTTGAACAACATAAATAGGGGTATCTCAAGAAAAGGAAAGAAAATGTAAAAAATGCGAGGTCAGGTTGGGACACCGTTTATTAGTTTCCCAGCGCACAAGTTTGCTGTGTTCCAGCTCTTGTATCGCAGCTCCATATGTGGAATGTTACAAAGTAGATCGTTAAATATAAAAAGCTAGGGCGCGTATGTTTCATGCACCCTAACTTTATTTATAATGGTGTTGCGATTATTCAGTTTCAATTAAACCATACTTACCGTTTTTACGACGATATACAATGCTTGTACCGTCTGTATCACGATCATTAAATACAAAGAAGTCGTGACCTAATAGGTTCATTTGTAACACTGCTTCTTCTGGATCCATTGGTTTTAAATGGAATGTTTTAGAACGAATAATTTCGATATCTGATTCTGTTGTTTCTTCATCTAAATCTGGTTGTGTTGGTTGTGCATCAACAAAGATGTCCTCTTCACTACCACGATCACGATGTTTACGATTCACGCGTGTTTTATATTTGCGTACTTGACGCTCTAATTTGTTGTTAATCAAATCAATACCAGCATACAAATCATCATGACGCTCTTCTGCGCGGAGAGTTACGTTTTTAAGCGGTATTGTTACTTCAATTTTTGTACCAGAATTTTGATATGTTTTCACTTTTACGTGCGCTGTTGCATTCGGTACGTTTGTGAAGTAGCGTTCTAATTTACCGATTTTCTCCTCGATATAATTTCTCATAGCATCTGTGATTGTGAGGTTGTCCCCATGAATTTCAAAGTTAATCATAGTGCTCGCTCCTTTCAACCTCTTTTTATTATATTTCTTACTTATATTTTAACACGTTTACGCTATCGTGCAAACGTTAACATATCTAATTTTCTGACTTTTGCATGAAATAGCTTTATGGCGGTATTATGCGCTGTTTTGCCCGTTGTGTAAATATCATCTACAAGTAAGATACTTTTGTTTTCGAGGTTTATTTCATTATCAACTTTAATC